>NZ_JBEPQA010000011.1:0-117246 GCF_040547585.1 Marinobacterium sp. MBR-111 | reverse complement strand
GCCTGGCGTGAGCGTGACCTGGAAGCTATTTACCCCATTGTCTGGCTCGATGCCATTCACTACAAAATCAAAGAGAATGGGCGCTACGTCAGCAAAGCGATCTATACGCTCCTTGGCCTGAACATCGAGGGCAAGAAAGAACTACTCGGCCTCTACCTCTCGGACCAGGAAGGTGCTCACCACTGGCTCAGTGTACTCACGGACCTCTACAACCGGGGCGTCAAAGATATCCTGATTGCCTGTATCGATGGACTGAAGGGCTTCCCCGAAGCCATTGAGTCGATTTACCCCGACACCGAGATCCAGCACTGTATCATTCACCAGATCCGGAACTCGATGAAGTACGTTGCCTCGAAAAACCAGAAGGCCTTTATGGCCGACCTGAAAGCCGTCTACAAGGCTGCCACACTCAATGCCGCCGAACTTGCGCTTGATGACCTGGAAGCCAAGTGGGGCGATAAATATCCCATGGTCATCAAGTCTTGGCGGGACAAGTGACCCACTCTCTCAGCCTACTTTTTAAACACCCTCCATATTAGTCGGAATTGAGCCTTTTATTCTGACTCGACCGGAAGCCCAGTTCTATCGACTATAGCCCGCAGGGTATTAGCATGTCGATCTGGCCATACGAAAAATGCTATATATTCATTTTCAATCTTGAGAGCAATATAAGGCCTCGTGATATAGCTGCCTTCTTTGAGCCGGCTGATATCTTCAATGCTGAAACGATGCCGCAAGTTGTATTCATGTGCGTCATCTCTCCATTCGTAGAACAGAAGTGTGTTTTCAGTAAGTACTAATTCAAGGAACTCAACTGTCTCTGCTCGGTTAATTCCTCCTATAGATATTTCAAATGTATTTCTGTACAGGTCAGCCTTTGCATGAAACTTAACCGCCTGCTCGGCTGGCATGACCTTTTCTAGATACGCCCGCTTACCTACATCAGTGTTTGGCATGCTAGTACAGGCAGTCATCAACAACGTGCTTACAACTACCAAAGCATTTAATAATCTCACTTTCGGCTCCTTTTTTAATATCCATGTGTTCCTGACACTATCGATAATTAAAACTGCTTACTCTGCTCACCCAGCACCTGCTGCCTTAACCACGCCAGCATCAGCCCCTGCAGCTCTTTGGTGATCTGCGGTTCGGACAGATATTTCATCGCAATGCCCTGCTGTGTGTCCATGCGGGCGATCACGGCGTCATCCATCGCTTTGGGGAAGTCGCCATTCATGACCGCAGCGTCGGTGTTGTGGCGGATCTGGTCCATCACGCTTTCATTTTCGGTCAGCTTGCTGGCCAGCCCCTGCACGAAGTCGAGTTTGTCGCCCTCGGTGGTTTCGGTGCCGAACAGTTCGTTCATCTTCTCGACGATGTGTGACAGCAGATCGTATTCGCCTTCCTTCGGCTTGCCGGTGCCCACGGCGGTGGTGCCGGTGATGTATTGGCCTTCACCGTCCTTCAGCTTCAGGTCCTGAGTACGCTTCTGCTTCAGGTTGTAATGGCTCAGGGCCACGGCGGTGAGATCGATTTCGTCCTCTTCGATCACTTCCTGACGCAGCAGCGGCAGCAGGTGGCGGCTGTAAACGTTGAGCTGTTCCAGAGCCGGGTCTTCAAACGGGGTGATCTGGCTGATGAACTCGTAAAAGCGGATATAGCTGTTCACGTCTTTCTTGAACAGGTCCAGGCTGTCGCGGGTTTCCTCTGCGGCTTTTACCGAGCGTTCGGCGTTCGCCCGCTCGCTGTCGCTGCCGGATTCGATCAAGCGCTTGAGCTGGATGCGGGCATCGCGCAGCACTTCGTTGGCGTGGCGGTAGCGCTGGATAAAGCGATCCACGGCAGGTTTGATGTAGCCGGTCAGCGCCTCGGCGCCGCGCCTGGAGTCGAAGTAGGCATCGGCAAAGGCTTCCACTTCATGCCACTGGAGGATGCTGTTCTCCAGCAGCTTGTGCTGCAGGTCATAGACCAGGTTCGGGTCCGAGGTTTGATCGAGCTGGGCGGTTTCAAAGTATTTCTGGAACTCGGCCAGCACCTCCTGCGGGTCGTTGGTGAAGTCCAGCACATAGGTGGTGTCCTTACCCGGATAGGTGCGGTTGAGCCGTGACAGAGTCTGGATGCAGTCTACGCCGGTCAGTTTCTTGTCCACGTACATGGCGCAGAGCTTGGGCTGGTCGAAACCGGTCTGGAACTTGTTCGCCACCAGCATCACCTGATAGTCGTCGGTATCGAACGCCTTGCGCATATCACGCCCCTTGAGGTCGGGGTTCATGTTGCGCTCGGTGAAGGGCTCGGGGCCGCTTTCCAGATCGTTGACCTCGCCGGAGAAGGCCACCATCGCCTGTATCCGTTCATAGCCCTGATCCCGAACGTATTTATCGAACGCCAGCTTGTAGCGCACCGCTTCCATGCGGCTGCCGGTGACCACCATCGCCTTGGCTTCACCTGCCAGCAGGTGCATCACGTTCTCGCGGAAGTGCTCGATGATCACCTGCACCTTCTGACCGATGTTGTGCGGGTGCAGGCGCACCCAGCGTGACAGGCGGGTTTTGGCTTTCTTGCTGTCCACCTCCTGATCGGCTTCCTGCTGCATCGCCAGCTTGTAGGCCAGCGCGTAACTGGTGTAGTTGCGCAGCACATCGAGGATAAAGCCCTCTTCTATCGCCTGGCGCATGGAGTACACATGGAAGGGATGGGGCGGGTTGTCATCGCTGATCGGCATGCTCGGATCTTCGGGGCGGCCGAACAGCTCCAGCGTTTTGGCCTTGGGCGTGGCGGTAAAGGCGAAATAGCTGATCTTGTCGGAACCGCCACGGGCCGCCAGCGTGGCGTTCATCACGTCTTCGGCAGACAGTTCATCCTCGTCCTTCAGCTGTTCGGCCATCAACACCTCACGCAGCTGGCGCGCGGTGCTGCCGGTCTGGCTGGAGTGGGCTTCATCGGCGATCACGGCAAAGGTGCGCTCCTGCAGGCCGGTGCTTTCCTGTATCGCCTTGAGCACATGGGGGAAGGTCTGGATGGTGACGATGATGATCGGCGTGCCCCGGCTCAGGGCATCAGCCAGCTGAGCCGACTTGCTGCCGTCGCCTTCTTCGCGGTTGATGCGGCTGACCACACCGGACTTGTGCTCAAACTGGGAGATGGTTTCCTGCAACTGGCTGTCCAGCACGGTGCGGTCGGTAATCACGATCACCGAGTTGAACACCTTGTTGCCCTCGGCATCGCACAGGCTGGAGGCTTGATGCGCCAGCCAGGCGATGGAGTTGGACTTGCCGGAGCCAGCCGAATGCTGGATCAGGTACTTTTGGCCGGTGCCTTCCATGCGCACGGTATTGAGCAGGGTCTGCACTACCGCCCACTGGTGGTAACGCGGGAAGATCATGGTCTCTTTGGTATGGAGATGGCCCAGCTCGTCGAACACCTCTTTCGACTCCAGGTGCACAAAGCGATGCAGCAACTTGAGCCAGTTGTCGGGCTGGAACACCTCGTTCCACAGATACTCGGTGGCGTAGCCATCGGCTGGCTGATCGTTACCGGCACCACCGGCTGCCGTGCCTCGGTTGAAGGGCAGGAAGAAGGTATCCTTGCCCGCCAGCTTGGTGGTCATCGCCACTTCAAACTGATTCACGGCAAAGTGCACCAGCGCCCCACGCTTGAACTTCAGCAGCGGTTCGTCCTTGCCGTTGGTTTTCGGCTTGCGGTCATAGCGGTACTGCTTCTTGGCGTTTTCAAGGCTCTGCTTGAAACAGGATTTCAGTTCCAGCGTGGCTACCGGCAGGCCATTGACGAACAGGGTCAGGTCGATGCGGCCATCGTAGCCGTGCGGGCTGTAGATCAGCTCCGGCACCACACGCAGTCGGTTGGCGGCATAACGCTGCTCCAACTCGGGATTGAGGCTGTTGTCCGGCTTGAAAGTGGCGACCTTGAGGCGCACGCCACGATCTTCGATCTGGTTACGCAGCAGCCAGAGAGTGCCCTTGCGGCTCAGACTGCGCTCGGCAGCGTTGAGCAAGTGATGCTCCGATTCGCGGCCATAGATTTTGCAGAACTTGGCCCAGGCATCGGGCTGGGTTTCCTGCACATAGGCGATCAGGTCGTCCGGGTAGAGGGCGCGTTTGCGGTCATACTGGCTCGACTGTCCCACCTGCCAGCCCTGTGCCTGCAGGGCGGCGATGATGTCGTTCTGAAATGCCAGTTCGCGGCTGTCAGCCATGACGGTTCCTCTTCCATGTATCGGTTTTTGATTGTTTTTTATTACTCTGTACTGATCATCACAGTGGCTTCAGCCAGCTTTGCGATGGCGCGTCTGCCCGGATTCCGTGTGCCGACACGCCGTAAATCCGTCCCTGGAGGCTCCACGGCGCCATCCATGGCGCCGAGGGTCGGCCCCCGGAACACCGTGCAGGCGCTGATGTTTGAGTGCTGCCCTTTGGATGCATCGACTGAATGCCTTGGTTAAACATGGTAGCGCCCGGCTTGCTCGGCGGCCATAGGCAGATCGGGTTCACCGGATTGGGTGCTGGTGTTTGGCTGCCAGTTGCGTACATCGATTTTTCCGGTGACGGCGGCGGATATTAGGGCGGTGCGGCGTTCCTGGAGTAGGCCAACCGCCTCTTCAGCTTTGGATACTCCTTGTTGCAGCTGCTTTATTTTCTGAAATGCCCAATGAACGATTGCCCTTTGCTCAGCCAGAGGGGGGAAACTCGCTGACAGAGATCGAACATCATCCATTCCAATGGTCTTTATAGTCGCACCGAATGTGTAGCGTTCAAACTCTTTCTCCATGCCGTAGAACACTAGCAGGAGATACTCGGGTAATAGCTTCTGGCTTTTGCACAACCACGCAATGAGATGCTGAGAAACGGCCATCGGCCTTGTTGTTATGGCGCTTAACCCGATGGAGGCATCACGGGTAAAGACAACTGCTTGAGCAGGCAATAGACGGGCCGATGAGTTAGCTATACCAAGCTCATTAACCTTGTAAGCAGTGTCATCGATGTAGTCCACCACTTTCAGCGTCTTAGAGTCATTCAGTGAAACCCAGGGAATGTCACAATCAGTCCAGTACTCAGCCTTTTTCTTGTCTGGAGTATGTCCACTTTCGATCTTCGCGTAGTTCTTGATTCTGGATACTTTCCAATGCTCCGGCACCTGCCCCAGCCACTCTATGCCGGAGTCTTTCATCGGCATATGGGGGTCAAGGCCCTTGGTGACGGCATGGGAGATCACAGCCTGCCGCTTTTCCTTCAGCAACTCGATCAGCCGCTGCTGCTTTTCGATCAGCCGGTCGATACGGGCAGTTTCGTGGTCGAGGAAGGCGGCGATGGTGCGTTGTTCAATCAAGCTAGGGCGAGAGCAGGTAAGGTTTCCCATGAACTCCCAGCTGGCTCTGGGCATTTTTGCGCCGTAGGTTGATCCATCAACAATGGATATAAACTCCCTTGTGAGCATCTGGTACTGAAGGTAGCGACTGTCATTATGTAAAGGCCGCAACACGTGGAAATCACCCACTGCTTCCCCTTCAGATTGCGCTAGAAGCACTTTCGCCAAGTAAGGACGTAACTTGCCAAACAAAAGATCACCCGCAATAAACCTGGTCCCATCGCCTTGAAATTCACTATCTGTTACCTGCAACTTACCTGTCCAGCTCTCAATATTTTCCAGACCTAAAGGGTTTCGACGATCAGTAGCTTTCTCCGTTACGATGGGAGCAAGGTACTTTAATCTGACGCCACCCCAATTTGTTGGTAGCTTACCCAACCACTCAACCCCCGAATCCTTATACTCCGGATACGCCTGATATTTACCGCTCATGCCCGATCTCCTTTCAGTGCGTTCAGGGGATAAAAATTCCGACCTGATGGGCGTTTGCTTCGGCTGGAAGTGACCTGACGATGAGCTTTAGGCAGATGTGACAGCAGGGCTGCAGAAATAAAAAACCCGCACGATTTGAGCATACCAACCGGGGAGGGCATAGGCTTGGCGGATGTATTAACCGGGAAAGAGTAACCCGCCGGTTTGAGGGTGCTGCAGGCAGCATAGCCTTGGCGGGTGTTGTTGTAGAGCATTCTGGCCTGCAAGGTGCGGAAAGTAAACGGTCGAGTAGTCATCATGAGTCTACCTCTGCCAGCAGTCGTCGGCCCTTATCGCTTATGAAGTAGGCCTGATGTGGATGGTTTTTAACGCTTGGATAGCGTCGTTCGATCCATCCCTCGTTCAGCATTGGCATAAGATAGTGACTCATCAAATACTTTTTATTCCGGCCTCCCAGCAGTGCTGCCAATTGTTCAGCTGTATAGGCTTGATGGACGCACAAGCGGAGTACCAACTTACGAACCTGTTCGCTGGGTGGGCGCTGCCCGAGCTGCGGCAACATTTGAGCCAATTGATCAGGTAAGCCGGCAAAGAGGTTGTCAGGTTGAGCCTCGAGGTTGTCAGGTTGAGCCTCGAGGTTGTCAGGTTGAGCCTCGAGGTTGTCAGGTTGAGCCTCGAGGTTGTCAGGTTCGCAGGTTGGTGTTGTATGACATGTCGGAAATACCGGTCCTGGAAGGTAATAAGTGGCCGAACCTTTCCCACCTTGAGCCAGCAAGCCAAGCTGTCGGAGTTTGGCCAGTTGCTGGCTGGCTGCAAGTGGGTCGATCACGTTGATATCCCGGAAGGCGGCGTTATCAATGGCACCTTGCTCACGTACGAACAACAGTGCCATTTTTTGCCCATCCGTCAGCTCAAGTGCCTTGAACTGTTCCAGCCATTGCAAATCACCATCTGAAAGAAAGTGATGGAACAAAAAGGTACCACGAAAGGTATCCGCCCCTCGGCGCGAAGCAAACAGGGGTGCGCTCAAACCGGCTTCTTTGAGCAGTCGACGCATGACGCGGATGCCGGTCCCTTTGGTTTCAGCAAAATTCAGTTCATACAACACCTGCGCCAGCACCGGGTTACGCAAGCGGGAGCGTGACTCGCCCAGCTCGTCTTCCGGCTTGAGTGAAAACCCCGGGTTGCTGATCTCGATACGATTGCTGTAGCGGATAATTTGAATGGGTTCATGCAGATGGTAGTCACGGTGCATCAGGGCGTTGACGACCATTTCACGTACCACTCGCTGTGGCAGCAGTGGAATGTCCTGACGTTGTAATTGCCCCTCGGGAAGATAAAAGCGCTTGGGCAGATCATCCAGTATGGCGGCCTCAGCTCGGGGGATCAGTCGTAACAGTGGAGCACGCATATCAATGCTGTCGTAACGATGATCCGGGTCTTCGACCCACTCTTTACCCGGAACACGGATATAGTCAACTCGATGGACAGGCAGCAAGCGGCGCAGTGATAGTGTTTTGCCCAACAGCAATAAGCCCGCCAGGTTGGGTACCCAGCCCTGCTCGGTCTTTTCCACCAGATGCAAAGCACGCAGCATCTCTTCATCACTGGCTTGCAGCTCTTCCGCACCAGGCCTGATGTCCGCACGCCGCTGGCGATACAGGGCGATCATGTCGGGATCTATATCATCCCATTCCGCCCCCGGCAGTATTGTCTGATCATAACTGCGACCATTTTTGGCTCGAATCAGTGGTTCCAGTTCGGACTCATGGCATTCATAGTCACCATTGATACCTCGCCGCCATGCGCCGGTCTTGCGTTTATTCTTGTTTTTGCCGCCGGGTATCCCTTTGAAGCGTATCGGCTTGGTCGCATCATCAGCTTCTTCTACTCTGATCGCTACCAGCATATTTCCGTCAATACGGCCACTTTCCGCCTGAATGGCAATTGATGCGGTAAACTGATCTCGACAGTTGGTTTGCAGGGTGTTAAGCAGCGTATCAATATCGTTCACGCCAACAGGCACAAAGCCTGCTTCATCTTGATCGCTTTCCCTGACGCCCAGCAGCAGATAACCACCACCCAGGCCGGGCTCGTTGGCAAAGGCGCAGATGCTTTGCATGATGGAGTCACCAATACCGCCTTGCGCTTCCTTGGCTTCCAGCCGGTCGCTTTCGCCTTCTTCAATCAGCTGTAGCCACAAGGATTCAACATCAATCACGAATGCACCTCCGCCAGCAATTCCATGATCTCCCGGCTGACCTTATCAAGATCGGCATCGATCGCTTCCAGTGAGCGCGGCGGTTGGTACTGGTAGAAGTGGCGGTTGAACGGAATCTCATAGCCGACGATGCCCACCTGGCCATCCTTCTCGTCGCATTTGCTCTCGTCGATCCAGGCATCCGGCACGTGGGGCAGTACTTCGCGGGCAAAGTAATCATGAATATCTTCGCCCAGCGGCACGTTTTCGTTGTCGCGCAGGTCCGGGTTGGGCTCAGGTTCACCCTTTGTCTTGCAGACTTCCGCTTCGTCATCCTGTTCGCCGATCTGCTTGCACAGCAGTTTGAACGCTGGCGCAGGCAGTTTGATCTCACCCAGCAGCGCAGTGAGCTGCTTCTTGAACTGGGTGCGTGACAGCAGCCGGTCCTGATCGAATCGGTTCAGGGCGTCCAGAATCGCACTCTGCAGGGTACCGTCCAGCTTCTCCCAGGCTTTGTCGGCCTGCAGGGCGGCAATGCGCTCGGCATCTTTCGGGTAGAACGCCAGTTTCAGCGGACGCTCGACGGTGATGCGGCGGTAGCCGAAGTCAGTGGTGTTGAACACCTTGGCGATGCCGGAGGCTTCCAGCTCGGCGCTATCGTAACGGCTGTAGAGGCCGACGATCTTTTCCAGCGCCTCATCATTGAGCTGCTTGCGCTTGGAACCCAGTGACTTGCGCATGGGGCTGTGCAGATTGGTAGCGTTGATCAGCAGCACCTTGCCCTTGCGCTCCACCGGCTTGTGATTGGACAGCACCCAGATATAGGTGGCGATGCCGGTGTTGTAGAACATATCCGTGGGCAACGCGACGATGGTATCGAGCAGGTCATGTTCCAGCACATAGCGGCGAATCTCGCTCTCACCACTGCCCGCACCGCCGGTAAACAGCGGCGAGCCGTTGAGGATAATGCCGATGCGGCCACCGGGGTTGGTCTCTGTCTTGGGTGCCATCTTGCTGATCAGGTGAAGCAGGAACAGCAGAGAGCCATCGGACACACGGGGCAGACCCGGACCAAAGCGGCCGTTGAAGCCCTGCAGCTTGTTCTCGTCCTTGATCACTTTTTCGACCTTCTTCCAGTCCACGCCGAACGGCGGGTTGGAAAGGCAGTAATCGAAGGTGTGGCCACGCAACTGGTCGTTGGAGAGGGTGTTGCCCAACTTGATGTTGTCGATCTCCTGCCCCTTGATCAGCATATCCGCCTTACAGATGGCGTAGGACTCGGGGTTCAGTTCCTGACCGAAGGTTTTCAGGCTGGCGCGTTCGTTCAGCTCCAGCAGATACTCCATGCCGCTGGAGAGGAAGCCGCCCGTTCCCGCTGTCGGGTCGTAGATCGTTTTGATGATGCCCGGCTTGGTCAGCGCCTCGTCATCACCGCTGAACACCAGCGAGGTGGTCAGGCGCACGATGTCACGCGGGGTAAAGTGCTCACCGGCGGTATCGTTGGCACTTTCCGCAAAGCGGCGGATCAGGTCTTCGAACACCAGGCCCATCTGGTAGTTGCTCACCGCCTCCGGCGACAGGTCGAAGTGGGCGAACTCCTGCACCACGCGATACAGCAGGTCGGCCTCATCCAGCTTGTCGAGGCTGCTTTCAAAACTGAAATGCTCGAAGATCTCCCGCGCATCTTTGGAGAAGGCCCGCACGTAGCTGTCCAGGTTGTCAAAGATGTGAGTCTCGCCCAGGTGCGCCAGATCCAGCTTCGAGGTGTTGTAAAACGCCTTGTCGGCGGCATTGAGCAGCAGCTTGTGCCGTGCTTCATCCGGCATGGAGGCACTGGTTTCGGCCAGCGCCAGCACCTTGTCCTTGGTCGGCGCCAGTACGCACTCAAGGCGGCGCAGTACGGTAAACGGCAGGATGATGCGGCCATACTGCGACTGCTTGAAGTCACCGCGCAGCAGATCGGCCACGGACCAGATCAGGCCAGCCAGCGAGGCGGTGGAGGTGTTCATGGAAGCAGGGTCTTTGGGCAGCATGCGGCGATCCTTGCAACAGGTAAAAGGCCTGTTTGGTTGACGGTTGATTTGGCTATGGGCGAAATCATATCAACAAATCGAGCGACATGGGTGCAGCGGGCAGTGAAGCAGAGCAGAGAAGAAAGGTAAAAAATGGCGCGCCTGGAGGGATTACTCGGCTATGCCTCGCCCTGCGGGTCGTTGCCTTCGGCAACGCGGTCTCGCTTCGCTCGGCTCGAACCCATCGGGGGTTCTCACCCTCCAGGCGATAAGGCTCTGTTTGAAGCTGTAGAGAAACTGGAAGGGTGTTGCAATAAGAAAAAATGGCGCGCCTGGAGGGATTCGAACCCCCGACCAACAGGATCGGAACCTGCTACTCTATCCAGCTGAGCTACAGGCGCGTAATAGAAGTGTTTGCGGGCCATATAGTACGGATCAGAACCGTGTTTGCCAAGTGAATTCTAACGCCTCTGCAGCCCGCCGGGTGATCCTTGCGACTAAAAGGCAGGTATAAAGTGGCGCGGGAATGCTTCAACTCAATTTCCGTATGGGCTTTTTTGCCGGTATAATCCCGGGTCAGATTTTTGTGTGCGCAGTCATGTCTGCATCAGGTCCTGCCGCTACGGCATCTTCGACCATCAGCCAGGCATCGCTGCCCAGCCAACTTACCAAGTGATGAGGTCGTGACTGTGAATAAATTTGCTGCAAAAGCTGCATCTGCACTCTGCGCGTTTGGTCTGGGCATGGCCCTGACTGTATCGGTTCAGGCTGCTACTCCTGCTGAAGAACAAATCATCGAGCGCATCAAGCCTGTCGGTTCAGTTTGCGTTGAAGGTGACGAGAACTGTGGCGGTGCTGCAGCTGTTGCCGCAGCTGGCAGTTCTGCCGGTGGCCGCTCTGGTGAAGATGTGTACAAGGCCAGCTGTGCAGCCTGTCACGGCACCGGTGTACTGGGCGCGCCCAAGTTTGGCACCAATGAGCTGCAGCTGCGCCTTGACGAAAAGGGCATGGAAACCCTGCTGACTCACGCTCTTAATGGTTTCAATGCCATGCCACCGCGCGGCACCTGCTCTAGCTGCTCCGACGAAGAGATTCAGGCCAGCATCGACTACATGCTGGAAAACTGATACCTCTCGAGTACTTGTTTTGGACAGGGGCTGCTTCGGCGGCCCTTGTTGTTTCTGGTCGGCACGGATAGCCGACCCAATCTGACTCAAGGATGACACTCATGTTCAAACCCGCATCAGCCTTGTTGCTGCTTGGGCTTCCTTTCGCCCTGCAGGCAGCCCCGGCTTCTTCGCACACTCCCATGCTTGCCACCTCAATTGGTCCTGACGTAGTGCAACCTGAAAGTTTGCATGACTGGCTGGTCAGTGAAAAATATGATGGTGTGCGTGCCTACTGGGATGGTCGTCAGCTCTACAGCCGCAGTGGCTATCCGATCAACCCGCCCGCCACAATTACGCAGAACTGGCCCAACACGCCACTGGAAGGCGAGTTATGGATTGGCTATGGCCGTTACAGCGAGGTAGCAGCCCTGATCAATCGCCACCAGACAACCGCTGATGACTGGAAGAATGTGCGCTTCATGCTGTTTGATCTTCCGCACTGGCCCGGCAATTTCCGCCAGCGCTTAACCCGGCTTGAGGCCCTGATTTCGACAACTGAAGCCGACAACCTCGTGACAATTCGCCAGCACAGCGGGTTGGACCAGCCGGCTCTGGAACGATTGCTGGACGCAACGATCAGCCGCGGTGGTGAAGGACTGATGCTGCACCGGGCCAGTGCCTTGTATCAATTCAGCCGCAGCACTGATCTGCGCAAGCTGAAACGGCACCAGGATGCCGAAGCCGTTGTAGTGGCTCACCTGCCGGGCAAGGGCAAATACTCAGGCATGCTGGGTGCCTTGCTGGTCGAGCTGGAGGATGGCCGTCGTTTTCGCCTCGGTACCGGCTTCAGTGATACCGAACGGGCCGAGCCGCCTCCCATTGGCAGTCAGGTCACCTTCCGTTATAACGGGTTGACCACGCATGGGCTGCCACGGTTTGCCCGTTTTCTGCGAATACGTCGATCGGAATGACATCACTCAAGCTCAGGGTATGCCTGGATATGGTTTTCATTCACGGGGTAACGTAGGATCAGTGTCTGTAAGCCCGACCTCTGAATGCGATAGCCATGACTCTTTCCAACCTGACCACCTTCCCCTTACGGCTGGGCAGCACTCTGCTTTTGCTGTTGCTCAGTCTGCCGCTGACTGCACAAACACTGGTGCTGGCCCAGATCAGCGATCGGCCCAAAAAGGATTTTCGCCAGCTGCGACCGATGGTGCAGTTCATGGCAAAAGCACTTGAGGCAGAGGGCTTCAGCCGTGGTGAAGTGCGCCTGTTTCCCGACTATGAACAGTTGAGTGCCGCCATCAGAGCCGGCGAGGTTCACTGGGTGACTGAAACACCGCTGACCGCTGCCCGCCTGGTGCAGGCAGATCTGGCGACGCCACTGCTGCGTAAATGGAAACGGGGCCAGCGTTCCTACCAGAGCCTGATCTATGTGCGTGCTGACAGTGATATCAACACACTGCAACAACTGAAAGGCAAAACAATCGCATTGGAGCACCGGGACTCTTTCAGCAGCTACCTGCTGCCCCTGATGGCGTTACAGGCGGAAGGGCTCCAGCCCGTCGAGCTGGACAAGCCCGGCCAGCCCACTCCTGCCGATCAGGTCGGTTACCTGTTCAGCCGCAATGAGAAGAACAACATTCTTTGGGTAGATAAGGGGGTCACGACAGCAGGCAGCGTGAACGATGGTGACTGGACAACAGCCGGCCGCCTGCCTGCCGGTTTGACCGAGAAGATGCGAATTATCCACCGCTCGGAACATTATCCACGCGCATATGAACTGGTAACGTCTGCGCTGGCCCCTGCTGCTGCCGAAGCATTGGCACAACAGCTGCTGACACTTGATGACGCGCACCGCTCACTACTGCAGCGCTATGAGCAGACCCGTCGCTTTGAACCTGCCAGCCAACAGGACCTGGATCTGCTGCAACAGCTCTCTACCGGAATAGCACCATGAAGCCACTGCGTTCACTGGCTGATCGACTGACACTCAGTTTTGCACTCGTTGCCTGTGTGCTCGTTACGATTTTGATGCTGACCCTGCTGTCGGCATTCGGGCGTTTTAATCAGTTCACAACAGAAAGCGGCCAGCGTCATCTGTCCGAGGTGCTTAAAACTCAGCTGGAACAGGATGCTGCCCTGCTGACCGATACGCTCAGCGCTCAGCTGGATATCCCGTTGTATCATCTGGACCTGACCGAAATCGGCAAGCAACTGCGGCAGGTACAGGCCCAGCCGGGACTTGATTACGTACTCCTGTTCGACCATGAGCTGAAACTGGTACACGACGGCTCCGAAGCAGTGGCCGACTACGGTCGTCCACTGGAAAGCATCGACCAGGTGCCGGGCGATGCTGAACAAGCCTGGGTGGACAGCACCCTGCACCTGTTCAAGCCGATACAGGTCTCCAACCAGACCATCGGCCAGCTGGCACTGGCGGTGGACTTTACCCGCGCGCTTGAGAATCTAACCGCACACAGCAATGCAATCTCGTCAGAGGCTGCTCAGAAGCAGCGGCAGCTGGCTGGCCAGCTGGTGATGGGGTCTGTAATCCTGTTGCTGCTTGCGCTGCTGTTTACCTGGCTGTTCTGTCGCCGTCTGTTCCGCCCGCTGCGTCAGTTGGCGGATAAAAGCCTGCGCTACGGCGAAGGTGACAAAAGCATCAGCTTCAGACTGGAACAAACAGATGAACTGGGGCAGTTGGGCAATGCATTGGAGCAGATGCGGCGCAGCCTGGAACAAAGCCATCATCAAACTACCCAGCTGGCCTATCTGGACAACCTGACACAACTGCCCAACCGCCACTGGTTCCAGCAATCACTGGAACGGCTGCTGCAGTATTCGGAGCGCAACGGGCAGCGGCTGGGTGTTGTCTTTATCGATCTGGACCACTTCAAGGAAGTGAACGATACCGCCGGTCACGACATGGGCGACCTGCTGCTGTTCGAAGCCGCAGCGCGGTTACGCAACTTGTTGCTGGAGCTGGATATCTGCGATCCGGAAACCGGTGAAGTACTGCTGGCACGCCTTGGCGGCGACGAATTCGTAACGCTTTATCCCGCACCCGAGCGCAGTGACCAGGTTGCCGAGCTGGCGGGCAAGGTCGCCGCGACCCTGGACCAGCCATTCCTGATCGATGGGCGCTACTTCAACATATCGAGCAGTATCGGCATTACCCTGTATCCCGATGACGGCGCCAGCAGCAGTGAAATTCTGAAAAATGCCGATATCGCCATGTACGCGGCCAAGCAGAGCGGCCGCAACCAGTACGCCTTCTTCTCGCCACAGATGAACCAGGAACTGTACGAGCGACTGGAAATACTGCAGGGCGTTCGTACGGCACTGGCAGAGTCCCAGTTTCATCTTGAGTACCAGCCGGTGATTGATCTGCGCAACGGCCGTATTCGAGCCGCTGAAGCCCTGCTGCGCTGGAATCACCCCGAACAAGGGTTAATTTCACCGGCACGTTTTATCCCGTTGATTGAAGACTCGGATCTGATGGAGCCGGTTACCCGTTGGGTCGCTCACCAGGCCATTCATGATCTGCTTGAGCTGCAGGCGCTTTACCCAGGTTTCGCCATCTCGATCAACATCTCCGGTGCCGCACTGCATCAGGCCAGTACTCGAACATTCCTGACTGAACTGATCCAGGCGCGGGGCGTACCGCCGCACTGCCTGAGCATTGAACTGACCGAAACCAGCATGATTCGTCATCTGGATGACTGCCGCGATACCCTCACGCAGTGGAAAGATGCCGGCATCAACATCTGGATCGATGATTTCGGTACCGGCTACTCCTCATTGAGTTACCTGCATCAACTGCCGATTGATGGTCTCAAGATTGATCGCAGCTTTATCCGTGAGCTGAGACCCGAATCTGATCACTCGCTGGTGGAGTCGATCGTGACTCTGGCGCGCAGCATGAAGCTGAAGACCGTTGCCGAGGGGATCGAAACCGACTCCCAACTGGCGTGCATCACTGCATTGGGCAGCCACTATGGTCAGGGCTTTGGCCTCTATCGCCCCATGCGCTATTCATCTCTGAAACCGCTGCTGGAACAACAATGCACCGAAACCTCCTCCTGAGCGGCCTGCTGCTTGGCAGCCCGGCACTGGCCATGGACATTGAGCTGAAAACCGATCTGGAATACAGCCGCAGCCCCGAAACCCGTGAAATCCAGTACAAGAAAAGCGGTGCCTTTGATGAACTGGACGTAAATCGCAAAACCCGCTGGGAAAGCAAAACCCTGCTCATACTGGGGTTTTGGCAAGGTGAGCGCTGGACGTGGCAGGGTCGAATGGGGATGAACTACCGCCGCACACAGGACATGAGCCTTGAGTTTCGTGAAGATGGCTCACTCAAGAACGACAAGAGTCGAACCGAGTGGCGTACCACTCCCGTTATCGGCGCCGGTTTTCGTTACGACATCGGACGTGCCCTGGGTGGTTATAACTGGACGCTTGATGGTTACCACGACCGCTTTATAGACGTTTCTTACAAGGCCACCAGCGTTGCTCCCGATGCCAACCAGCGCAGCGGTCGTGGTACCGGCCATGAGTCGAAACTGCTGTTGCACGGCGAATACATGACGCCGGTCAGCAGCCTGTTTTTGCAGCCCCGGCTGGAAGTAAAGCATCAATATTTCAGCCAGTGGCATGACAGTGCCCGTGAGCGTGACGAAGCAGCAGAACAGGAGCTGCAGTATGAGGCCAGCCTCTGGCTGAGCTGGATTCCGCCATTGGATGGCTGGGAGCTGACTCTGGGCCCTACCTGGCAGCGGGAAGACAAGGCAGAACGGGATACGGACAGCCACCAGTGGAGCTGGGAAGACGAGGAACGCTGGCTGGGGCAGGTCAGGCTGGAGTACGAAGCCCCTGTGCCCGGGTTTGAATTCGAGTTCAAGATCGAGCGCCATCTGAACGGTCCCGACCGACGCGAAATGAAGTACCAGGCCGAGCTCAGCTACGAATTCTGAGCCCGGCCGGCCTTAGCCTGTTTACAGACGCACTTCAATCCCGTGCTGGCGCATGTACTCCTTCGCCTGCGGGATGGTGTACTCGTTGAAATGGAAGATAGAGGCCGCCAGAACGGCATCGGCCTTGCCCAGAGTGCAGCCTTCCACCAGATGGTCCAGATTGCCAACGCCACCCGACGCAATGACCGGCACATGCACAGCCTCGCTGATGGCACGGGTCACGCCAAGATCATACCCGCTCTTGACACCGTCCTGATCCATTGAAGTGAGCAGAATCTCGCCGGCACCATAGTCGACCATTTTCCTTGCCCATTCCACTGCATCCAGTCCGGTCGGCTTGCGGCCGCCGTGGGTGAAGATCTCCCAGCGGTCGGGTTCGCCCGGCTGGCTGACCTTCTTGGCATCGATCGCCACCACGATGCATTGGCTGCCAAATCTTTCCGCCGCTTCACGCACGAAGTCGGGGTTGGTCACCGCCGCGCTGTTGATCGACACCTTGTCGGCACCCGCATTGAGCATGGTGCGGATATCCTCGCAGGTGCGAATGCCGCCGCCTACAGTCAGCGGAATGAACACCTGAGACGCCATCTTCTCCACGGTATGCACCATGGTGTCGCGGCCTTCATGGGTGGCGGTAATGTCGAGGAAGGTGATCTCGTCCGCACCCTGTTCATCGTAGCGCTTGGCTACTTCCACCGGGTCACCGGCATCACGAATGTCGAGGAACTTGACCCCTTTCACCACGCGGCCGTTTTCAACGTCGAGGCAGGGAATGATGCGTTTTGCCAGAGCCATCTCGTGTCCTCTTACTTGGCAGTCAGCTGATCGCTCAGCGTCTGGGCCTCGGCCACGTCCAGCGTGCCTTCATAGATGGCACGGCCGGTAATAGCGCCCAGAATACCCTGATCAGCGACTGCTGCCAGTGCCTTGATGTCGTCGATGTTGGTCACACCACCGGAGGCGATTACCGGAATACCGGCTTCACGCGCCAGCTCTACCGTGGCGTCCACGTTCACGCCCTGCATCATGCCGTCACGGCTGATGTCGGTGTAGACAATGGCACTGACACCATCGTTCTTGAAGCGCTTGGCAAGATCAACCGCTTTCACGTCGGTAACTTCCGCCCAGCCATCGATCGCCACATAGCCATCCTGTGCGTCCAGTCCCACAATGATGTGGCCCGGGAACCGCTTGCACATTTCAGTGACGAACTCCGGCTCTTTCACCGCCTTGGTGCCGATGATGACGTACTGTACACCAGCATCCAGATAGGCCTGAATGATCTCGGCGGAACGAATTCCTCCGCCGATCTGGATCGGCAGGTCCGGGTAGGCCTCCGCGATCTTCTTCACGATCTCGCCATTGACCGGCTCACCGGCAAAGGCGCCGTTCAGATCGACCAGGTGCAGGCGACGACAGCCGGCGCCCACCCACTTGGCGGCCATATCGACCGGGTTGTCGGAAAATACGGTGGAGTCGTCCATGCGCCCCTGACGCAAACGAACACAGGCACCATCTTTAAGGTCAATCGCGGGAATAATCAGCATATCGGCTCAGATCCAGAATAAATCAGTCAAAAGTTGTCGTGCGAATGTATGGCTCAGGGGCGGCCGTCCCAGTTGAGGAAGTTCTGCAGCAGCTGCAGCCCCACCTTCTGGCTTTTCTCGGGATGGAACTGCACCGCAAGCACGTTATCGCGCGCGATCGCCACGTCAAAGTCGACACCGTAGTTACAGGTGGCAGCAACCAGTTCTCGCTGCTTCGCCTTTACATAGTAGCTGTGCACGAAGTAGAAACGGCTGCCGTCCTCGATATTGGCCCACAGCGGGTGATCCATCGTCTGATAGACCTGATTCCAGCCCATATGTGGCACTTTCAAGCGCTCGCCATCAGCATCCTTAAGGTCGTTACCGAAGAAGTTGACCCGGCCCTCAAACTCGCCCAAGCAATCAACACCGTTGTTTTCCTCGGAAAACTCCATCAACGCCTGATAGCCGACGCAGATGCCCAGAAACGGCTTGCCGGACGCAATCGCTTCACGCACTTCGGCATCAACACCCAGGCGGCGAATCTCGGCCATGCAGTCGCGGATCGCACCCACACCGGGCAACAGCACACGATCGGCACTGCGCACCTGTTCCGGGTCGGCGGTCACGCGCACTTCAACGCCGGGCTGCACATGTTCCAGCGCCTTGGCAACCGAGTGCAGATTGCCCATGCCGTAGTCGATGACAGCGATACTGCTCATGGCTTACAGGCACCCCTTGGTAGACGGCATGATCCCTTCGCCGCGCGGATCGAACTCCAGCGCCATGCGCAGGGCGCGGCCGAACGCCTTAAAGATGGTCTCAGCCTGGTGGTGGGTATTCTTGCCGCGCAGGTTATCAATATGCAGCGTTACCTGAGCATGGTTAACGAAACCGTGGAAGAATTCGCTGAACAGGTCCACGTCGAACCCACCCACGCGGCCCCGCGTGAAATCCACATGCATTTCCAGGCCGGGACGACCGGAGAAATCGATCACCACGCGCGACAGGGCCTCATCCAGCGGTACGTAGGCATGGCCGTAACGACGAATGCCTTTCTTGTCGCCCACCGCCTGTTTGAATGCCTGACCGAGGGTGATGCCGATATCTTCCACGGTGTGATGGTCATCGATATGCAGATCGCCGATGGCGCTTATTTCAAGGTCGATCAGGCCATGCCGGGCGATCTGATCCAGCATGTGATCCAGAAAAGGCACACCGGTATCCACATCCAGCTGCCCGGTGCCATCAAGGTTGATTGCAACACTGATCTGGGTCTCCAGCGTGTTGCGGGTTACCTGGGCTTTGCGCTCGGCCATCTTTCTCTCCGCCATGGTTTTACCAAAACGATCATTATACATTCAACCGTCGCTGAACGGCAGGTTCATTGCCTACT
Organism: Marinobacterium sp. MBR-111; assembly: GCF_040547585.1. Taxonomy (NCBI): domain Bacteria; kingdom Pseudomonadati; phylum Pseudomonadota; class Gammaproteobacteria; order Oceanospirillales; family Oceanospirillaceae; genus Marinobacterium; species Marinobacterium sp. MBR-111. The sequence continues at coordinate 98,207 of NZ_JBEPQA010000011.1, read as the reverse complement.
GACAGAATCTGGCGTTCAGTTCCGCTATACTCAGACTCAGTCTAAATCCCCGGGGAAACACAGGGCCACTTTATGAAAGCAATCAAGTTGATAGCTGTAATCTTCCTGCTGATCATTGCCCTGCTGGTGGCGGCCGCCATCGCAGTGGTGACGCTGGTTAACCCCAACGATTACAAATCACAGATTCGTGATGCGGCGTTGAAGCAGGCCGGCATTGAACTGGATATTGCCGGTGATATCGGCTGGTCTTTTTACCCCTGGCTGGCACTTGAACTGAACAGTGTAGGTGTGGGCTATCCCGAAAAACCAGCACTGGGTCGGCTTGAACGTGCTGAGATTTCAGTCAGCATTCCAGCTTTGCTGAGCGGGCAGCTGCAGATGAACCGTATTCTGGTCGACGGTCTGCAACTGGAGCTGGTGCAGTCGGCCGAGGACAACAACTGGACTGCAGATACTGAGGCCCTGGCAGCCGCTTCTGAGGCTGGAGAGACCGCGGCAGAAACCAAGCCTGCAACGCCGGCCGATGGGGGCAAGACGCTGGCGATCGATATCGAGGCGATTGAGCTGCGCAACGCGGCCCTGACTTTTACCGACCAGACCAGTGACAGCCGCATCGAGCTGAGTGACCTTAACCTGTCCACTGGGCGCGTCAGCCAGGACAGGGCATTTCCACTTGAGCTGAGTTTTGCCCTGCAACAGTTTGCAGCCAACGAACTGCAGCTGAGCACCCAAGCCAATCTGACTACCGATATCACTCTGGACCTGGCACAGAACCACTACCGTCTGGACAATCTCAATTCCACCCTGAAACTGATTGGGGGCGCGGCTGTTCCCGCCGTCCTTGAGTTTGCGCTGGCAGCCAACATTGATGCCCGCATCAATGAGCAGCAGGTGGACATCAGCAACCTTAGCCTTAAAGCTGATCCACTGATACTGAGCGGTAACATCAAACTGCGCAATTTCAGTCAGCCTGAACTCAGCGGCGCTCTACAGAGTAACAGTTTCAGCCCGAAACAGTTGCTGACCCAACTCGGTCAGAACACGCCGGAAACGTCCGACAGCAACGCTCTGACCAGCGCATCCTTCAAGGCGACTCTCGGTGGCCCTGCCGGTACGGTACAGCTTAAACCGTTTTCTGTGCAGCTGGACGATACCCAACTCGACGGTGAAGCCAGTTTTGTACTCGCTTCTCAGGTGATCGCACTCAAGCTCAGGGGTAACTCTCTGGATGCAGATCGATACCTGCCACCGGCAACCGGCTCAGCCGCCAAAGAGTCGGACGGCACCGGCAACCGCTCAACGGCTCTCAGTGCTGGCTGGCCCAAAGACGAGATCACTCCGCTGGAGCCCCTGCGCGCGCTTAACCTCAGTGCCGACCTTGATCTGGAGAGTCTGAAGGTCAACGGCATCAACATGAGCAACCTCGGCCTGAGTACGAGCGCTGACAATGGCCTGATTCGTCTGACCCGTTTCAAGACCGATGTATTTGAAGGGCAGATCAACGCTACCGCTCGCATCGACGCTCGCAAGACACCGCTGCAACTGAGTGTCAGCAAGCAGATCAACGGTATACAGATCGGCTCTGTGTTGCAGACACTGGCCGACACCGATGTAATGGCCGGCAAGCTCAATGCAAAGGCAGAACTCAGCATGAGTGGACAATCAATCCACGCCTGGATCAACTCCCTCAACGGTACTGCCAATCTGGGCATGGCCGAAGGTCTGATCAAGGGGATTGATGCCGCTCAGTCCATGTGCCAGGGCATCAACAATCTGTCGGCGCTGTGGATCAACGCCGAACAGGTCGACAAAACCACGCCCTTTGCCGATCTGGGCGCCAGCTTCAACATCCGCAACGGTGTGGTCAGCAATCAGGATCTCAAGGCCCAGTTGGATGCGATGGCACTGGCAGGAAGTGGCAGTATCAATCTGCCACAGCAGACACTGGACTATCGAGTGGGCCTGACCATTGAAGACAACCTGTTCAACCAAAGCTGCTCGGTCAATGACCGCCTGGAAGGCGTCGAGGTGCCGGTAAACTGCAAGGGCGGCTTTTACGATGAGCCTGCCAAGTTATGCCGCCTTGATACCAGCTTCATTTCCGACATCATCAAGGCAGAAGCCCGTCGCAAGATTGAAGAAAAAGTCGGTCCTCAGGTGGAAGACAAGCTGAAGGAGAAACTGGGCGAAGAGGGTGCAGGCGTGCTCAAGGGGCTGTTTGGCCAATGACAGCAGAGCAGTTCCACTCAGCCGTGCTGGAATGGTTTGACCGGCACGGCCGCCATGACCTGCCTTGGCAGGCCGAAAAAACCGCTTATTTCACCTGGATCTCCGAGATCATGCTTCAGCAGACTCAGGTGAAAACGGTGATTCCCTATTTTCAACGCTTTGTGGAGCGCTTCCCGACTGTGCATGAGCTGGCAGATGCCGACCAGGATGAGGTGCTGCACCTCTGGACAGGTCTTGGCTATTACGCCCGTGCGCGCAACCTGCACAAGACCGCCCGCATCGTCAGCCGTGAGCTGGGCGGCGAATTCCCGCATACGGTTACAGAGATGGAACAACTGCCTGGCATCGGTCGCTCCACCGCCGGGGCCATAGTCTCGATCTCGACCGGCAGGCGCGCCGCCATCCTCGATGGCAACGTCAAGCGGGTACTGGCACGCTTTTACGCCGTGGAAGGCTGGCCCGGCACCCCCTCGGTGATGAAGGAGCTTTGGGCCTATGCCGAGCACAATACCCCGCATCAGCGGGTGGGCGACTACACTCAGGCGATGATGGACCTGGGCGCAACGCTTTGCACCCGCAGCAAGCCGAGTTGTCTGCTCTGTCCGCTGCAACAGAGCTGTGAGGCCCGAGCGCTGAATCTGACTGACCGTTTGCCGTCCCCTCGGCCGAAGAAAGTGTTACCAGTGAAACAGACGCTGATGCTGCTGATCCGCAATGAAGAGGGCGAAATCCTGCTGCAGCAGCGCCCGCCCAGCGGTATCTGGGGTGGCCTTTGGAGCCTGCCTGAAGTGGCCGACCTGCGCGATGCCCCCACAACACTTGGTATCGCGTTGGATGATGCTGCGACACAGGTACTGGAACCGCTGCGACATACCTTCAGCCACTACCATCTGGATATCACTCCGGCCCGGGTTGCACTTAAAGACCCCACAAACTCTGTCATGGAAGGCCCGCCTGCACTCTGGTATAACGTGGACCATCCTGCAAATATCGGGCTGGCCGCACCGGTCAAGCGCCTGCTTGAACGTTACGCCAGCTGAAATCGGAGACAGCATATGACACGCACGGTTTTCTGCCGCAAGTACAAACAGGAACTGGAAGGTCTGGAACGCGCGCCCTATCCGGGTGAGCTGGGACAGCAGATCTATGACAACGTATCGAAAAAGGCCTGGCAGGAGTGGACCGATCATCAGACCATGCTGATCAACGAGAAGCACCTGAGCCTTATGGACCCGGAAAGCCGCAAGTATCTGCAGCAGGAGATGGAAAAGTTTCTCTCCGGTGAAGAATATGACAAGGCTGATGGCTACGTGCCGCCGGAAAAATAATTCCACCTGCGGGGCTTGACCACCTTAAGGCTTTCCGGTTTAATACGCCCCCGTTGCCCAGATAGCTCAGTCGGTAGAGCAGGGGATTGAAAATCCCCGTGTCGGCGGTTCGATTCCGTCTCTGGGCACCAAAATTCAACAAAAGAGCCCCGCGAAAGCGGGGCTTTTTTGTATCTGCCTGTTTTATCTGTCTATCTCAGCGTCTCGTCACCGGAGCCCGAAGCTGTTGCACGGACGTACTGCGTCCGCAATAGGTCTGCTGCACCAACTCCTTGGGCACACTCACCATCAACTCGGACGAGGGCATACCGATAAGGGCGCCCTGTGAGAAGCTGATCCCAAGCCTCAACACCTCCATCTGAATTTCAGGCGAGTGTACAAACTCCGCCACGGTCTCAATCTTCATACTGCGTGCAAGGCCGACAATCCCGCGGGTAACTCGACGCGCATTGGTGTCACTGTCCAGGTTGCGGATCAGGCTGGCATCAATTTTTATCAGGTCCACCTGCAGCTGCAGCAGATGCTCGAAGTTGGAATAGCCTGTACCGAAGTCATCGATGGCAATGCGACAGCCACGCTGCTTGGCCTGATCGACAAACTCTTTCACCTGATCGTAATTGTCGATACTGTCCGATTCCAGAATTTCGAATATAACCCTCGGCCCCACGCCTGTTTCATCCAGTTTTTCAAGAATGAAGCCGGTCAACTCGATATCCTGCAGGTCACCGTAAGCCAGATTAATCGAAAATTGCAGCGGCGAGTCCTGAAAACGGGCAAAGCAGCGTTCCACCATGATCCGGGTTATATGACGGTCAAGCCGCAGCTTTCCGGCCACTCCCAGAAAGTGCCCGGGGCTGGCCGGGTTGCCTTCGGCGTCCAGCATGCGCACCAGACATTCATACTTGTCGATACGACCGGTGGTATTGTTCAGTATCGGCTGATACCAGGCTACCAGCCGCTCACTGTCCAGCGCCTCACGCAGTTTCCCAGCCCAGATCTGATTGTGTTCAAACTGCTGCTCCAGCGGCTGTGAACCATCATATACACGATAATGCAGCCCCTGCTGACGTGCTTCTCGTAACGCTTCCTTGGCGTGAATGAACAGACTGTGCTGACGCGGAGCATCGTACCAGGGCACCGCTGCACTCAGGGTTGCACTGAGGTTGATCTGGTGGTTTTGCCAAAACACCGGAGCCTGACGCAGGCAGCGCAGCAACGCCTCCAGCTCAGCTTCAATCAGTTCCGGTTTACGCCGTGGTGCCTGAATCGCAAACTCATCTCCGCTGAGGCGGTAAAGCCGGGCTCCACGCCATTCCATGCTACTGATATACCCTTCAAGCCGCAGTGCAACCTCTTTCAGGATATAGTCACCGCAGGCATCACCAAACAGGCCATTGATCTCCCGGAATCGGTCCAGGTTGACCAGTATCAGTGTCACACCACTTTCGTAATGCAGCTCCTGTAACAGACGAGCGCGGTTAGGCAGTCCGGTCAATTCATCGGTGTAAGAGGCTTTCAGCTCGCGCAGAGGAGCAGTGGCCTTGAACAGAATGGGCGCCGACAGCAGCAGGATCGCCAGCCCCCCCAACAACAGAATACGGTTACTGTTTTTCTGCAGTGGCAACAGTACCGCGCTCATTTCATCTCTTGGTACCGCTGCCGTCAGGCGCAGGCCGGCACGGGTGGTAGCGTAATACAGCTCCAGTTGCTGCCCTGCTATCCGGTAGGAATCATGTTGCATGGCGGCGCCCGCCGTTTCGAACATAAGATACTGTTCGACCTGGTCCAGTATGGCGCCCGCCTGTGCTTCGTCCAGCGGCGTAGCCTGACGCCGGTCATGCCCTGAACTGAGCCAGATTCGCGCACCGGAAGCGATATCAGCACTGTTCAGCAAGGTCAGCAGGTTTTGGAGTTGCCAGTCTGTGCTCAAAACGCCCACTACACGGGAGCCTTCCAGTACGGGCATGACCAGGCTTATGACAGGCTCGCCACTGAGTGGGTGGGTATACATGGGGGTCCACCAGTAACGAGCAGAACTCACATTCTCGGTTAGCAGTGGCTTCCAGTGTTCCTTGCGCAGCTCCAGCCCTGCCTGCGCAGACGCAGTCTGCGCACCGTCCTCGATACGATAGACCTGAGCACCACCGAGCACGCCATCACTGCTCACTCCATACCAGAGCCCAACTCCAGCCAGTTCAGATCGCTCCAGCAAAAGCTGCATCAGTTCAGTTTGCTGGCGGGGAGTGGAGCTGGTTTTCAGACGCTGCCCAATGCGTACCAGCCTCAGGGAGTCCTGTTCTATTTGCTGCAGGCGGCTATTGACCCGATCAAGGCTGTTGGTAAAGGCAACTTCGATCTGACGCTGATGAAATTCAGCCAGCGTTCGCTGAGAATATTCCAGATTGAGGCGGGTAATCACCCAAAGTCCGACAATAAAGAGCCCGACCAGTGACAACAGCCCCCAGATAATTGACTGCTTGAGGGGTGCTGTCGCACGCGGTCGTCTGGCCAGCAGGCGGGCCTTGGCTCGATTACTACTGCCGAAAGTCATCTCGGGTCTCCAATCCCTGGGGCCAGCAAACGAGCTGCTGCTGTCCCTGTGGCAAAGTGCTGGTTACCATTATGCAACATACCAGTGCCATCGGCACCTTGCTTGGGTCAATGAACCCATGGAAACATGTTATTAAAGAGCAACGCAATAAATCAGCAAGCTACTATTCTTTACCCTACAGAACCAATACGAGTGATCCAATGAGCTGCCAATGCGAACAGAATGCCGCTTTTGATGGTGCCACCTCTACCTATCGACGGGCACTCTGGTGGGTCGTTTTGATCAATGCCGGTATGTTTCTGATCGAAGTCAGTGGTGGCTGGCTGTCTGGCTCAAAGGCGCTGCAGGCAGACGCGCTCGACTTTCTGGGCGATACCCTAACCTATCTGATCAGCCTGCTGGTAATCGGCAAGGCCTTGCGTCTGCGCAGCAAAGTCGCCCTGTTCAAGGGCCTGACACTTGGTCTGATGGGACTTTGGGTGTTGGGATCGACCCTCTATCGCGTCTTTTTCATGCTGACACCTGAGCCGATGTTAATGGGGAGCATTGCCACGCTTGCCTTCTGCGCCAACCTGCTGTCAGTTGTGATTCTGATGAAGTATCGAGATGGCGATGCAAACGTACGCTCAGTCTGGCTGTGCAGCCGCAATGATGCCATCGGCAACCTGTTTGTATTGGCTGCAGCACTGGGAGTTTGGGGTACCGCCAGTGGCTGGCCCGACCTGTTGGTCGCTCTGATAATGGCGAGCCTGTTCCTGCACTCGTCATTCCTGATTATTCGTCAGGCCCTGCGTGAACTGCGAACAGGTTACACACATAACTGAGATATCCAGCCGCTCCTGTGCACAAAAGATCACGAGCACTCTGTCTCCTGAAAGGCCTGTGGATCAAAGCGCTAGATTGTTATCCCCAGTATCGCTGCACAGAGGTGTTAACAACCTTGGTACGGTTTTATGACAACCTGCCACAACCGCCGCCATATAGGGGTTGTGAAAAACTGGTTGTTCACTGTCCAGTTTGCCGAACAACCTGTGCCATACACATTTTACCCACAGAACGACCGATTTCAGGGCTCATATGGATTACGTGGACGCCTTCAGGAAAAGCTGTGCGCAACTTTATTTCTGTGGGCAAATATGCTCTGGATCTATATCAATACTCTGTTACCAGACACCAACAAAAGGGTTCAATCAACTTGGTTTAACTGCTAAATTCCCCAACAAATTTGCCGGCACAAAGTGTCCGGCCACAGGATTTCGGTTTCAGGGAACAAGGAGTACAGAATGCGAAACCACCCTCACCGGCTCAAGGGACTGGTGCTGGCATGCGGCCTGCTCACGCTTGCCGGGTGTCAAACGCTTTCCAGCAAACAAAGCCTCGACAGTTACAACCAGCAGTTTGCCAATGGGCAGTTCCGTGAAGCGGCTGACTTTGCACTCAAATTCGGCGGCATCAATGAACAGGGCGAGAGCAAGAATCTGCTCTGGTCTCTCCAGGCCGGCTCCGCCCTCAGCGCCAGCGGGCAGTTTGAATTCAGCACACGCGTATTCGACCATGCCGAAAACCTGATGAAGGATGAGGACACCGAAAGCCTCGGTCGCAAAGGCCTGGAAAAGGTTGCCGCCAACCTAGTCAACAACAACCTCAACCGCTACAGCCCTACCGTCTATGACGGCGTTATGGTCAACACCTACAAGGCGCTGAATAACATCTTTCTGCAGGACATGCAGAATGCACGTATCGAATTCAACCGCGCTGCCGACCGACAGCGACGCGCCGAAGAAACCTTCAAATCCCGCATAGCCGAGCAGAAGGAGAAAATGGCAGAGGCCGAAGAGCAGGCGAATACCAACGATGGCCAACCTGCACCGGTAGACTTCAGCAAAAGCCGCAAGGCGTCTGAAAACACCATCTACGAAAACTTCCCCGAATTGAAGGAGTGGCAGGCATACCCCAATTTCGTCAATCCCTACACTGACTATCTGCACGGGCTCTATTTCATGCTGGCAAGCGCTGACCGCGAAGATTACGGCAAGGCACGCCAGTCACTCCGCCGCGTGGCTGGTATGAGTTCTGCCAACTCAGCCGTCAAGACTGACCTGATGGTGATCGACAACCTGCGCCGAGGCAAATGGAGCAAGGGGAGACTGAATCCTGCGGTGTGGGTCATCTTCGAGAACGGTGAAGGGCCGATGGTTGATGAAACCCTGATCCCGTTGCCGCTGTTCCTGCTCAACGATCAGGTTGAGTACTCCCAGATTGCACTGCCCAGGCTACAGACACGCAGTCAGGCGTATCCCTATCTTGAAGTCTATGCCGGTGGTAAATCTCAGGGCAAAACCGAGCACCTGGCCAGCATAGATCGCGTCATTCAAACCGAATTCAAACGTGAATTCCCGCTCAAGGTGACCGAGGCGATTGCCAGCACCCTGACCAAGGCCTTCATTCAGTATCAGGCACGCAAGGAAGGCGGGCTGGCCGGCAGTATTCTGGCCGGTGTTTATCAGGCCGCGACGACCCGTGCCGACACCCGCAGCTGGAGCAGCCTGCCGAAGGAGGTTCAGGTTGCCCGACTGCGCAAGCCTGCTGACGGCAAGCTGCAGCTCAAGGCTCCCGGCCTTGTGGCTCCCATCGAGGTTGAGCTGCCGGACAATCAGTTCACGCTGATTTACGTAAGAGCAACAGCTCCGGGCAGCACGCCCATCTACCAGATTGCCGGATTTGACGCCTGATAAGACAAGGATGCACGGATGAAAAAAACACTGACCGGCCTGCTGCTCACGGCAGGCCTTCTGGCAGGCTGCCAGACCCAGCCCCAACAACCTGTTGAATGGCCCCAGCTGACCATCGGCCCAAAGGCACGCAGTTACCTGCAGATTGAAGCGGTTCCCGAAGGCGTTGCCTCCGGCAATCTGCTGCGCGCCGGGGTACGGCTGTATAACCGCAGCCAGTCCGAACAGACTCTGCGCTACCGCTTCAGCTGGACCGATGCCAATGGCTTCGAGCTGCCCGGCATGGCTTCACGCTGGGAGCAACGCATACTGCGCCCGGGTGAGCCTGTCTCTCTTGACCGGGTCGCACCCGGTCCGGCCGCCCTGTCTTACCGCATCTACCTGTTTGATATCAATACTGGCACTGCCACTCATACACAAGGAATTGAACGATGAGCCATCCCAAACGCAATATGCTGATCAAGGCACTGGGCCTGACCCTGGTACTGGGCGTCGCCGCCGGCTGTACGCCGCAGACCCAACTGCTGCCATCCGGCAGTGCCAACGAACCGATCACCATGGGACTCAGTGGCAGCGACTTTGAACAGGCCGCTTCCGATGCGGTTCAGTCCATGCTCAGCTCCGGCGCGGTTGATCGCAATGATGGCAAAAAGAACATCATGGTGGTATCGACCGTTTTGAACGACACCATGCAGCGTATCGATACCGATCAGCTGGTGAAGAAGATCCGTGTTGACCTCCTGCGTAGCGGCAAGGTTCTGACCACCACCGCCATCGGTCTCAATGGTGCCGAAGACAAGATGACCCAGGCCTATTCCGAGCTGAGCCAGTCACGCAAGATCGACCGCAGCACTCTGGTGCAGCAGCGACTGACCGCCCCCAACATGAGTCTCTCCGGCAAGATCATCCAGCGCAATAACCGCGTTGATCGTAACAAGCAGCTGGTCGAATATTACTTCCAGCTGACCCTGACCGATCTGGCCAACGGCCTGGCAGTCTGGGAAGGCGAAACCCCGATCCGCAAGCTTGGCAGCGCCAAGGGCACCTCCTGGTAATCAATGTAAGGGACTACAAAGATGAAAAAACTTTTCGTACAGACCGGGCTGGCGCTGGCCATTGCTACCGCCATGACACCCTTGGTGCATGCAGAGGAAAACATGGCCCCTGTGGCGGCAGAAACCGCCATCCTGAGTGATCAGGATGCAGATGCCGTTGCGGTTCAAATCGCCAACAGTGCCGCACCTGAAGTACTGGACCCAGGCCTGAAACTTGAGCAATTGATCGAAGACTTTGAATACTCCGATGCCGGTCAGGCGTTCCGCAGCCGCCCCGGCATGTTCTATACCACCGCCACTGCCTGGGTGATGGGAACACCGGAAAGCCGCGACTGGGGCAATGCGCGCGTCATGGCCTACAAGGAAGCGCTGCTGAAGGCTCAGGCCAAGTACATCGAGTCACTGGGTGTCAGCATCATGGCCGAGAGCATGACCAAGCTCTACAAGGACCCGACCCAGATGCCGCAGTTTTCACCAGAGGAACTGCGCGCGCCCAACAAACTGCTGGAGATGCTCGACAAGGCAGTCGCTGTCACTGGCGGCAAGCTGGATAATGAACTGCGCGAACTGGGTATTGATCCTGAAGAGTTCAACGCCGCTCCGCGTGAAAAAAAGGCGCTTTTGTTTGAGCGTTCGGTCAGTGAGCGCACTGTCACACGTGCCCGACAGAGCCTGACCGGCGTAATTCCGGTGAAGAGCTGGGAAGCCTATGACGAAAATGGCAACCATGCCGTTGCGGTCGCCATTGTTGCATCCGAGCGTTTCCGTCAGTTTGTATATGATGTGACCCACAGCAAGGGCGACCTGGCGCCGGATCCCTCCAAGGCGCTGGCGACGCCGTTGATCGACATGCTCAGAAAAGACCGCGGTGCGCTGTTGAACGATTTTGGCATTCGCCGCATGTATGACGAGCAGGGCTATCCAGTGCTGGTTTCCTTTGGCCAGTCCAGTAACCCCTATCGTGGTTCAGAACCGCAGAGACGAGCCGATGAGCGCGAGCTGTCCTATGCCGCTGCGCGTGCTGATGCCTATGCCAATTTTGCCTACCTGTTCAACTCGACAGGCAGTTCTGAGCAAAGCACTGGCCGCAGCATGAAGCGCCAAACACTGGGACTGGTGCGCGCCGAGGGCCGTGAAGTAACTGAGTCCGAACAGGAAACAATGGCGTTCGTCCAGACCATTGATCGGGAAATCAGCGCCAAGGGCAGTGTTTCCAACCTGCCGGGAACACGGGAACTGTTCCGCTGGACGGCCACCCATCCCATGCACGGTCATGAGATCAACGGCGTCGTGTATCTCTGGCATCCCCTGGTGGAGCAGAATGCGCGCCAGCTGCGTGACTTCAAGCCCACACGCAACAGCCAGTCCGGTCAGGCCAATGAACGTCCCGCCAACCAGGCCGGCAGCAGCCAGAGCCGCAACCTGATGTCCGCTGACGACTTCTGAAGGAGGAACCATGCGTAATCTGATCAGAACACTGCTCACCAGCAGCCTGCTGGCAATGAGTGTACTGGCCTTCGCAGCAGAGCAGGTCGTGGACGCGACCGGTTATGGCGTCAATCGTAACCTTGCCATTGCCGATGCACTGGTGCAGGGGTTGCGTCAGGCGACCGGTGTAAGCATCGAAAGCCGAGAAGTGATGCAGTCTTTGGCCGGCCGCGTCAGTACCAGCGATGCCAACGGCGATGAGTCCACTACCTCGTTTGAGGTTGCCCGCCGTGGCGACCTTAGCCTGCAAACCAAGGGATTAGTGTCTCGATACGACATTCTGGATCTACAGCAGGAACCGGATGGTAGTTTCCGAGCTGATGTCAGTGTCCACATCCTGAAGTACGAAAAACCGGGCCTGCCGGCTGACAGCCGTCGCACATTGGCTGTAATGCCGTTTCACAGTGACAAACGCAGCTTCTCACTGCTGGGCGACAATACCCCGGCCAGCCGCGTTGAAGCCGAGTTGCGCAACCGTATTCTGGATCAATTCACGCAGTCCCGTCGCATGAACGTACTGGATCGTGAATTCGGTGCCGAATTCCAGGAAGAAAAAGCACTCTGGCTCAGCGATGACGCAGCGCTGGCTGAAAAGGCCAAAGCCGGCAACGTTCTGGGAGCTGACTACATCGTCGTTGGTAACATTCGCAACGTACGCAGCACAAAGCACGTCAAGACGCTGCAGTTGACCGGCGAAACCATCGTCAGTTACAGCGGCAGTGCGCAGCTGGACTACAAGATTATTCTGGCAGCTACGCGTCAGGTGAAGTGGTCTGATTCCATAAACCTGAAGTTCAGTGATGCCGATATACGAGCTATGCTGAGTAAATTTGGCTCATCGCAGGCGGGCATTACCGCGCAGCTGGCCGATGAGCTGGCACAGAAGGCACTGGCCAATATCTACCCGATGCGAGTTGTTGCCGTCAAAGGTAAGACCGTTGTGCTGAACCAGGGCGGCAAAACTTTGCAACAGGGCGACCGATTGGACGTGTACTTCTTGGGAGAGGAGTTGTTTGATCCGTACACCAAGGAGTCCCTCGGCCAGATGGAGGAGAAAATCGCTGTAGTGGAAGTGGTTAGAGTCAATGCCAAAACGACCTACGCTAAGGTCGTGGATGGCGATGCCGAACTAATCGAGCCTGAATTTATCGTGCGCCGCTGACTTTCAGTATACTCAACCGACATAAGGTGGCTTTGGCCACCTTTTTTATAGACAAAATATACGCTCAGGCACCAACACCGAGATATTTAAGCTGTCAAAAAAGTCGGCACTGCCATAGGAATGCCATAAATGACATACAAATCTGCCTGTACGATTCTGATAACCCGCCCTCAATCGTTGCTAACATACTGAAAATTATCACTTATATGGAGATTAGTCAGGTTGGCACCGGGTTTGCTATACCCATTATAGATACAGGGTAAACGATACGCTCTGTAGTGAATCGATCTTAAAGGGGTATTTGCCATGAGTTATGCACATGAAGAGAAAGGCGTAGAAGTAGTCGGAGTGGTACCGTCAATCGCCATGGTACTGGCAGGGTTGGTCGTGGCTATTTTTCCGGCACTGGTGCAATTGTACTTGCTGGTGGCCAACTGAAAACATTGAAACAAAACAACAGAAAGCCCTGATGACATATGATGTTGTCGGGGTTTTTGTTTATCTGTGGTTTCATCCCGGATGATCAGGAACCTGATCGGGATGGTGCAGATGGGGAGACTCGAACTCCCACGCCCGTGAAGGCACTAGCACCTGAAGCTAGCGTGTCTACCAATTCCACCACATCTGCATTGGGTGAGACGTTTTAATGTGCGTTACCACTCAAATTTCGCTTTCGAAGAGCCTTCCATCCTGAGATAAAAGGTGGTGCAGATGGGGAGACTCGAACTCCCACGCCCGTGAAGGCACTAGCACCTGAAGCTAGCGTGTCTACCAATTCCACCACATCTGCTTCGAAAGTGGGGCGCATTATATAGCGCCCCATTGGGCTTGTGAAGCCCGTCTGCGATTTTTAGTCCGCTTTTTTTGCCAGACAGCTACGAAAGCTGTCGCTCAGGCTCTGCAGATAATCCAGATAACCCTCAGCACTGACGTTGATCGAACGAGCCAGTGGATCAAGCTCGCCCTGAGCAACCGGCAAGCCGCTGATGATTGCGTCCACTACCGCACTGGTAAACTGGGGTTCGCTGAATACACAGACCGCTTTCGCTGCTTCAAGCTGCTGCCTGATCTCGGCCAAATGGCGTGCGCCGGGTTTGCGTGCAGGATCTACCGTGAAGTAACCCAGCTGCTTCAGACCATAGTGTTCAACGAAGCCTGAATAGGCATCGTGGAATACAAAGAACCCAGCATCACCATAAGGAGCCAACTCGTCTGCAATGGCACGCTCCTTTTGCTTCAGTGCACTGGCAAAGGCCTCATAGTTCTGTTGCAATTGAACCGAGTGCTGAGGCAGTGCCTGCTGCAGTGCAGGCAGTAACTGCTGTGCAATCTCCAGCCCGTTCATCGGATCCAACCAGATGTGCGGATCATTGCCTGCACCGTGATCGTGGTGCTCTTCGGCATGATCATCGGCCACATGATTTTCTTGCTCATGTTCGTGCTCATCATGATGGTCATGATCGGAAGGCTCAGCCTCCTGATGCAGGTGCGCCTCAAGATCGGGACGCAGTGTTACAATCTCTGCATCGGTTCGGGCAAGAGGGCGCACCATGAACTGCTCAAGTCCGGGGCCAACCCAGATCACGACTTTCGCATCCATCAGCTTACGCATGTCTGATGGCTTGAGGGCGTAATGGTGGGGTGAACCCTCGGCCGGCAGCAACACCTCCGGGCTGGTTACACCTTCGGTCAGGGCAGCTGTTATCAACTGCAGCGGCTTGATACTGGTAACAACCTCGGATGCTTGAACCACGGGCGCCAGCGCCAGGGCAGAAAGCAGGGTCAGTGTCCGCAGGGGGCGGGCAGAATTATGCAGCATGGTGTAAAGTCTCCTCAGGATGCTTTATAGGTTATAATATAACACATTGAATCGGATGTACTCACGTCATGACGACTGACTCGCTTGCCTTCGCGGCCGATCATAATCACCAGCACTGCATCGACCAGGCACTTACCCTCGCTCGGCAGATTTGCCGCGAGCGACGCCAGCGTCTGACACCGATCCGTGAGCTGGTATTGAAGCTGATCTGGCAAAGCCACCAGCCGCTGGGCGCGTACGAGCTGCTGCCGGCACTGGCCGAGGCAGGCTTCAACTCGGCACCGCCCACCGTATACCGCGCACTGGAGTTTTTGCAGCAGCAGGGGCTGGTCCACCGGATTGCGTCACTGAACGCATTTGTCGGTTGCCCTCACCCGGAACATCCTCATCAAGGCAGCTTCCTCATCTGTCGACGTTGCGGCGCAACCTCTGAGCTGGACTCAGCCTCGATTCATGCTGCACTTGAACAAAGTGCAGCTGCGCTTGGGTTCCAGGTCGAGCAGGAAACCGTCGAAGTCACCGGCCTTTGTCCCAATTGCCAGCGGCAGGAGCACTTACATGGCTGAACACGGGCCGGACCTGGTCAAGCTTGATCAGGTCAGCGTACAGTTCAATCGCCAGCCGGCGCTGCAGAATATCAATCTGCACCTGCATGATAACTGCATCACAACACTGATCGGCCCCAACGGGGCTGGCAAGACCACACTGGTACGGGTCATCCTGGGTTTGATCAAACCTTCAAGTGGCAATGTTTGGCAAAAACCACATCTCAAGATCGGCTATATGCCGCAGAAACTGCATATCGACCGCACTTTGCCTCTGTCGGTCGAGCGCTTTCTCAGTATTCCTAAACGGGTAGATCAGAGCCTGATGCTCCAAGCTTTGGAAGATGTCGGCGCGGCCTATCTGCTTAAACATTCCATCCACAATCTTTCTGGTGGTGAGACCCAGCGCGTGTTGCTGGCGCGAGCGTTGCTGCGTGATCCCGAGTTGCTGGTGCTGGATGAGCCTGTTCAGGGCGTGGATATTAACGGCCAGCTGGAGTTGTATCGGCTGATCTCCGATATACGCAAACAGCGCCAATGCGGGGTACTGATGATTTCACATGACCTGCATCTGGTGATGGCCTCTACCGACCATGTCGTCTGCCTCAATCATCATATCTGTTGCTCCGGCAACCCCGAGCACGTCAGCAACGACCCGTCGTTTCTCGAACTGTTCGGCCCGGCACAGGCGAGTGCTCTGGCACTTTATAATCATCACCATGGCCACAAGCATGATGTCCATGGCGATATCATCGTTGACCATCCGCAACCGGATGAATGCAGTGGACATCATTGTGGCTGATTTTCTGATCCTCGCACTGGCCGGCGGCATCGGCATTGCCGCATTGGCAGGCCCGCTGGGTGCCTTTGTAGTCTGGCGCCGCATGGCTTATTTCGGCGATACCCTCGCGCACTCAGCCCTGATGGGTATTGCGCTGGGATTCCTGTTTGATATCAACCTGAATCTGGCGGTCGTTGCCTGCTGTGTATTGCTGGCGGTGCTGCTGGTGTCTCTGCAACGCCAGCATCTGGTTGCCACCGATACCCTGCTGGGCATCATGGCACACAGTGCTCTGTCGCTGGGTCTGGTCGCGGTGGCACTGCTGGATAACGTACGCATTGACTTGATGGAGTATCTGTTCGGTGACCTGCTGGCGATCGCACCGGCCGATCTCTGGTGGATTTACGGCGGTGGTGCCGTAGTAATACTGCTGTTGTGGCGGCTCTGGAACCCCTTGCTGGCGATCACCATCAATGAAGAACTGGCGCAGGTGGAGGGGGTCCCTGTGGCGCGGGTACGTCTGGGCCTGATGCTGCTGATTGCGGTGGTGATCGCGGTTGCAATGAAGCTGGTGGGCATCCTGCTGATCACCTCGCTGCTGATCATACCGGCTGCAGCCGCTCGGCGCCTGGCCAACACCCCTGAGCAGATGGCACTGTTTGCGTCGCTGCTGGGGATGCTGGCGGTAGTCGGTGGGATCAGTGCTTCCTGGTTCTGGGATACGCCCGCCGGGCCATCGGTCGTGGTCACGGCGCTAGTCGAGTTTCTGATTCTCTATTCACTGCCGATGCGCTCGCTGCAGGGCAGATGAGCATGGCGCAGCACTGGCTGGATCGCGCCACCCACCGGCGGGTCTGGTCACTGGCCTGGCCCATGATGCTGTCCAACATCACGGTGCCGCTGCTGGGCCTGGTGGATACCGCCGTGATCGGCCATCTGCCCGAACCCCATCATCTGGGTGCCGTTGCGCTGGGCGGCATGATCTTCTCCATTCTTTATTGGGCATTCGGATTTTTGCGCATGGGTACCACCGGCATGGTGGCGCAGGCCCATGGCCGCGAGGATGGCGACCGGCTGCGCACGCTGCTGGGGCAGTCGCTGGTACTGGGCGCATGTATCGGGCTGCTGATCCTGCTGCTGCGCACGCCGCTGACCACACTGGCGCTGCAGCTGATGGGCCCCGAGCAGGATGTATTGACCGAAGCCACCCGTTATACCGAAATACGGGCCTTTGGCGCACCTGCGGTGCTGTGTAACTTCGCTCTGCTGGGCTGGTTTGTGGGCATGCAGAATACCCGCATCGCCCTGATTCTGCTGACAAGCACCAACCTGCTCAATATGCTGCTGGACCTGCTGTTCGTGTTCGGGCTGGGCATGAAAGCGGACGGGGTTGCACTCGCCACGGTGCTGGCCGAATATTTCAGCCTGTTGCTTGGGTTATGGTTCTGTCGCCGCCTGCTGCTCAAAACCGCGGGGCAGTGGCTCTGGCCTCAGCTACGGCGCCTGCGCGACTACAAGGCACTGATTCAGGTAAACCGTTATCTGTTTATACGCACGGTTAGCCTGCTGCTGACCTTTGCCTTCTTTACTGCCCAGGGCGCCCAGCAAGGTACGGCGATACTCTCCGCCAACGCCGTTCTGCTGAACTTCCTGTTGCTGATCTCCAATGCACTGGACGGATTTGCCCATGCCACGGAAGCGCTGATCGGGCGCGCCGTGGGCAGGCGTGACCCAAGTGAATTCAGACGCATCCTCGGCTGCACCGCCTTCTGGTCACTGCTCAGTGCGATTATGCTGACGCTGGTGTTCTGGCTCGGCGGCAACACGATTATTCATCTGCTGACCGATATCGCCGAGGTGCGCGAGCTGGCCGGGCGCTATCTGCCCTGGGTCGTCATCCTGCCACTGATCGGTTGCTGGAGCTTTCTGCTGGATGGTCTGTTCATAGGCACCACTCAGGTCAAGGCGATGCAGGACACCATGCTGTTTTCGGTGTTTTGCGTATTCGCCCCCATCTGGTGGATAGCCCAGCCCATGGGCAATCACGGCCTCTGGCTGGCCTTCATCTCCCTGTTTGCAGCCCGCGGCCTCAGCGGTGGCTGGGTGTTCTGGCGCATGCAGCGGCGCAATGTCTGGTTTAGCTGAACTGGCAAAATCAGGGCGTGGCAACCAGACTTATCCCGAACACAGGCAGGGGAGAACAGGATGCGCATCACACTGACCACAACACTGTTGGCACTGAGCCTGCCGCTGGCTGCCGCGCCGCTGGAGCAACTCAAACTGCCAGAGGGCTATAGAATCGAGGTCGCCGCTGAGGTACCCAACGCCCGGCAGCTGGCACTGAGCCCCGATGGCACACTGTTTGTCAGCACACGGCGCGATGGACGGGTGTTTGCGCTGCAGGATCTGGACGGCGATCAGCGCTATGAAACCCGCCATACTCTGCTGGAACGCAGACGCCTGCCCAACGGCATCAGCTTTGTAGATGGCGATCTGTATGTGGCCGAACTGACTCAGCTGATCCAGCTTGTTGATGTGGAGTCACGACTGGAGCAGCCGCTCAAGCCCGAGGTTATACTGGATGGCCTCCCCGATATCACCCACCACGGCTGGAAGTATCTGAAGCAGGGGCCGGATGGGGCTTTCTACTTCACGCTGGGCGCTCCCTGCAATGTATGTCTGCAATCGGACCCTCAGTTTGCCAGCATCATGCGTTTTGATCCTGCCACCGGCGAGGCCGCACCCTGGGCTCGAGGGGTACGCAACACAGTGGGATTTGACTGGCATCCCGAAGATGGCAGCCTCTGGTTTACCGACAACGGACGCGACCATATGGGCGATAATCTGCCTGATGACGAGCTGAACCGAGCCGACCGCGCCGGGCTACATTTCGGTTTTCCCTTTGTACATGCCGACGGAGTTTCAGACCCGGAGTTCGGCAAGGGCGCCAATGCCATCAATGCAGAGCCGCCGGTGGCGCTGCTGGGCCCCCATGTCGCGGCGCTGGGCATGAGCTTTTACCACCACAGGGATGGGGCCTTCGATAACGCGTTCCCCGATACCCCCAATACCACCGCCTTTATTGCCCTGCATGGCTCCTGGAATCGCTCCAGCAAGATCGGCTATGAGGTGATTCGGGTGGATACAGAAGGGGAAGAGGTGACGCAGATTCAGACCTTTATCAGTGGCTGGCTGCAGGGTGAGCAGGACTGGGGACGTCCGGTGGATGTGCTGGTGCGGCCACAGGGTGATCTGCTGATCTCCGATGACAAGGCCGGGCTGGTGTATCGGGTCTGGTATCAGACCCAGTAACGTTTCTACCGCGGGGCACTACAGTTCAATGTGTCCGGCCAGCTCTCGACAAGCCTTCTGGCGAGGGCAGTGTAGTAAGTGGTCATTCACCAACCCCACTGCCTGCATATAGGCATAAGCGATGGTGGGGCCGAAAAAGCGTATGCCTTCACGCTTCAGATCTTTCGCCAGCTGCACCGACAGGGCAGTCTGGGCCGGAATCTGCTCCATCCGTTCAAAACCGGGCTGGATCGGCTGGCCCTCAACATAGCGCCACAGAAAGCGGGCAAAGCTGCCGTGGTGCGCCTGCAGGCGAAGAAAGACTCTGGCATTGTTGATTGAGGCTTCGACTTTAGCACGGTTACGGATGAGACCGGGATCCGCCAGCATCGCGGCCACTTCCGTTTCACCGAAACGGGCCACCCGCTCGGGATCAAAATCACAATAGTGACGCCGGTAACCCTCGCGTTTCTCCAGAACGGTGCGCCAGCTCAGACCCGCCTGAGCCGATTCCAGTACCAGAAACTCGAACAACACCCGATCATCCGTCTGCGGCACACCCCATTCATGGTCATGATAGGCATGCTCAAGCGGACTTTGCATCGCCCAGCCGCGGGCGTGTCAGTGGTCACGGCGCAGGCCGCCCGCGTCAAGAATTCGGATCGGCTGCGGACTGTCATCCGCTTTGGAGGCTGGTGCCCGGTCCGAGCGCTCCCCGCTGACGCGGGTTTCAATCTGCTCAGGGTCAGGGCGACCATCCAGTCTCAGGGAGTCGGAAAAGCCGCACTTCACGCACTCGCGGTATTCTCGCTCGTCATCGCGGTACATTCTGACCGTATCCATCTCGCCACAGCGTGGACAGACCGCACCGGCAATAAAACGCTTGCTTACACTCATTTTTCAACCTCTCAGCGAATACCGGAGTGGCGCAGCAGGGCATCCACACTGGGTTCCCGACCACGGAAGGCCACAAACAGATCCATCGGATCACCCGAACCACCCTGTTCCAGAATTTCCTGACGGAAGGCGGCGCCGGTTTCCGCATTGAAGATGCCTTCCTCCTCGAAACGGGAGAAGGCATCGGCCGACAGTACCTCGGCCCACTTGTAACTGTAGTAGCCTGCGGCATAACCACCGGCAAAGATGTGACTGAAACTGTGCTGGAAGCGGTTTTCTGCCGGCGGACGGATCACCGATACCTGGTCCCGTACCCGGCTCAGCAGCGCCTGAATATCGGTTTTGCCCGGCTGGTATTCATGATGCAGACGGAAATCAAACAGTGAGAATTCCAGCTGGCGCAGCATCATCATCGCCGACTGGAAATGCTTGGCGGCCAGCATTTTGTCCAGCAGTGACTGCGGCAACGGCTCACCGGCTTCATGATGACCGGAGATCAGCGCCAGCGCTTCCGGCTCCCAGCACCAGTTTTCCATAAACTGACTCGGCAACTCCACTGCATCCCAGGCGACACCGTTGATGCCGCTGATATCCGCCTCTTCCATCTGCGTCAGCATATGGTGCAGGCCATGGCCGAACTCATGGAACAGGGTCGTCACTTCATCATGGGTCAGCAGCGCCGGCTGGCCAGGCAGGGGCGGAGTGAAGTTGCACACCAGATAGGCCACCGGCAGCTGCAACTGGCTGTCACTCAGACGTCGACGCACACGGCAGTCATCCATCCAGGCACCGCCGCGCTTGCCGCTGCGGGCAAAGGGGTCCAGGTAGCAGTAGGCAAAGGGCTCGCCGTTGCGCTTGAGTGCAAACAGGCGCGCATCGTCGTGCCAGCTGTCGAAGCTCGACTGCTCTTCAACGTCCAGATCAAACAGGCGCCCGGCGATGGTGAACATGCCATCCAGCACTTTCGGCAGCGGGAAGTAGGGACGCAACTCCTGCTGAGAGATGTCATAGCGCGCTTGTTTCAGCTTCTCACCATAGTAGGTGACATCCCAGGCCATCAGCTCTTCAATGCCATCACGTTCCTGGGCAAAGGCTTGCAGCTCGGCCAGCTCACGCTCGGCAATCGGGCGAGTTTCCGTGGCCAGATCTTCGAGGAAGGTCACCACCTGTTGCGGTGACTGCGCCATTTTGGTCGCCAGCGAGTAATCGGCATAGGTGTCAAAGCCCAGCAGCTGCGCCAACTCGTGGCGCAGATCCAGAATTTCCTGCATCACCGCCGAGTTGTCCCATTCACCGGCCTTCGGCCCCTGATCGGATGCGCGGGTGCTGTAGGCACGGTACAGCTCTTCGCGCAGACTGCGACTGTCGGCAAAGGCCATCACGGCGTAGTAGGCGGGGAAGTCCAGCGTGATCACCCAGCCTTCAAGCTCTTTCACCTTCGCCGCCTCTTTGGCGGCGGCAACGGCATGATCCGGCAGCCCGGCCAGCTCCGCTTCATCATCGACCTGCTTCCACCAGCCCTGGGTGGCATCGAGCACGTTCTCGGAAAAACGGGTGGTCAGCTCAGACAGGCGCTGCTGCAGCTCTGCATAGCGCTTCTGCTGGGCTTCCGGCAGGGCAATACCGGACAGGCGGAAGTCCCGCAGAGCATTATCGATCACCTTTTTGCGTGACTTGCTCAACTGCGGGTAGGCATCACTCTGTGCCAGAGATTCGAACGCCTTGAACAGTCCCTGATGCTGGCCCAACTCGGTCCAGTACTCGGACAGTTTCGGCAGACAGGCGTTGTACGCCTCACGCCAGGCATCCGAGTTCATCACGCCGTTCAGGTGCGATACCGGTGACCAAGCCTGTGCCAACTCATCGTTGAGTTGCTCCAGCTCAGCCACCAGCGACCAGTCATTGCGCTCCGGGTCGGCAGTCAACGCCGCGATGCGTTCGCGATTGCGCGTCAGTAGTTCATCGACAGCGGGCACGGCATGCTCGGGCTGGATACGGCTGAACGGGGGCAGCAGGTGGGTCTCAAGCAGCGGGTTGGACATCGGTGTCTCCATCGGTTGCGGCCTTTCAGCGGTTGTACGTCTGCAGGCGTTCAAAAGTGCACTTTGCTATACAATGGGGGCCACAGAGCCTTATTTCAATCGATTCAGGAGCGGTTATGAATATACGCCCTTATCAGGGGATGACACCAAAACTAGGCGAGCGGGTGTTTGTCGATCCCAGCGCGGTTGTACTGGGTGACGTGGAGATCGGTGACGACAGCTCGGTCTGGCCGCTGGTGGTGATTCGCGGTGACATGCACCGCATCCGCATTGGTCGCTGCAGCAGCATTCAGGATGGTTCGGTACTGCATATCACACACGCAGGCCCCTACAACCCTGATGGCTTTCCGCTGATTATCGGTGATCATGTCACCGTCGGTCATCAGGCGATGCTGCACGGCTGCACCATCGGCAACCGTGTACTGGTGGGTATGGGCGCCATGATCATGGACGGCGCCGTGGTAGAGGATGAAGTAATCGTGGGTGCCGGCAGCCTGGTGCCACCGGGCAAGACGCTGAAAAGCGGCTATCTCTACGTGGGCCGTCCGGCCAAGCCCCAGCGCGAGTTGACGGAACAGGAGCGCGCGTTCTTCACCTATACCGCCGAGAACTACTCACGCCTGAAAGACAAGCACCGCGCGGAGGACTGGGCCTGACACTTGTCAGGCCTTGGCCTTGGCGATCTCCCGCAGCCGCTTCACCACCTGCGCATTGATGCTGCGCTGGGTGAAGTGGCCGTCTTCCTTACGCACACCGGCGGTGCGACCCATCAGGATCTCCAGGCACTCATCCACGCTGGCCACGGCGTAGATGTGGAACATGCCATCTTCCACCGCCTTGACCACCTCGGCCTTGAGCATCAGGTGACGCACATTGGCCTTGGGAATGACACAGCCCTGCCACCCGGTGAGCCCACGGGTTTTGCAGAGGTGGAAAAAGCCCTCGATCTTCTCGTTCACCCCGCCAATCGCCTGTACCTCGCCATACTGGTTGATGGAGCCGGTAACCGCATATTGCTGGCGAATCGGGATATGGGTCAGGGCAGAGATCAGGGTACAGATCTCTGCCAGTGAGGCGCTGTCGCCGTCCACATAACCGTAGGACTGCTCCATCGCCAGGCTTGCCGAAACCGCCAGCGGAAAATCACTGGCGTAGGTGTGTCCCAGAAAACCCGAAAGTATCAGAACACCTTTGGAATGGATCGGCTGGCCCAGTGTCACCTCACGTTCAATATCGATAATACCCTTGCTTCCGGGATGCACCGTGGCGGTAATGCGCGCCGGGCTGCCGAAGGAGACGTCGCCTACCTGCAGCACCGTCAGGCCGTTCGATTTGCCAATCGCCTCACCCTCGGTATCGATCAGCACCGTTTCATTGAGAATACTTTCCAGAATTTTCTCTGACAGCCTGCCGGTGCGGCGCTCCTTGGCCTCCAGCGCCAGCTCAACATGTTCGGCATTGATCAAGGCATCATTCTGTTCGCGACGGCGAAAATCCGACTCGCAGAGCAGGTCAACCAACTCCCCCACATGGGCCGACAGCAACTCCTGATCACCCGCCAAGCGAGAGCTGTGTTCAACAAGGCGTGCCACTGCGCGCCGAGTCAGGGGCGCAAGGCTTTCTTCCTGCGCCAGCGTTTTCATCAGCCGCGCATACTGACGGATGGAGTGGGGGGTACGGTGCACATCCTCGTCAAAGTCCACCACCACGCGGAACATCTTCTCGAAGTCGTGATCCAGTTCCTGCAGCAAATAGTAGGTTTCACGTTCACCTACCAGTACCACCTTCACCTTGAGTGACGCTGGCTGCGGACTCAGCGTGATCGCGCTGATGCCGGTATATTCGCTGATCGGGTTTTCGATGCGAATCTCATGAGACTTGAGGGCACGCTTAAGCGCACTGTAAACGAATGGCTGTTCCAACAGCTTCTCCGCTTCCAGTACCAGATAGCCGCCATTGGCGCGATGTAATGCCCCCGAGCGGATAAGGGTGTAGTTGGTGACCATCGAGCCCATTTCGCTGACGTATTCCACCCGACCAAACAGATTCTCGTAGCTGGGATGCGCCTCAAATACTACTGGTGCACCCTTGGTTTTGTGGTTATCGACCAGCAGGTTCAGGCCATAGTTCTGTTCCAGATATTCCCGACGCATGGCATCGGTCTTGGCTTCAAGCGGGCTGTCATCGCCCACCAGATCACCCGAGTTACGGATCAGATCACGCTCTATGTGGTTCAGGTAATCCACAATGCTGTTGATATTGGCGTACTTGTCTCGCAGCGGCTGAACAAGCGGCTGCACGGCCTGTCGTGCAGTTTCTCGGTCCAGCACTTTCATCTGTTCGGCCGCGGTACGGCGCCAGACCGGTAGACCGGTCAGGCTGTCATTCAGCATCTCTTCCAGTTCTGAGATATGAGCCTGGATCGCATCCCGATCTTCTTCAGGCAACTGCGAGAACACCGCTTCATCCATCGCCTGCCCATTGCTGACCGGAGTAAAGCCTACCGTTGCACCATCCCGGTAGACAGCAATGCTGTATTCGCGCCCCTTGCGTTCCACCTGATTGAGGGCGTCGTCGTAATGGCGATTGAACTCGCGCTCAATCTGGCTTTTCATACGCTGGTAAGCGGGGTTTTCAAATGCGGCCGGCAGCTCGGTCAGCACGGTATCCAGCAGCTGACGAATGTCGCGCTTAAGCTGGGAAGCCCGTCCGGCGGGCAGTTCAAGCACGACAGGGTAGCGGTTGTCATTCAGGTTGTTGATGTAACACCAGTCGCTGGGCTTGCTCTGCTTTTTGGCCGAGCTTTTCAGGCTGTCCATGGCAAAGGAGAAACGCCCCGTATGCGGATTGCCCATTACGAACAGGTTATAACCCGGCCGCTGCATACCGATGCCAAAGGCCATCGCTTCGATGGCGCGGTCCTGTCCGAAAAAGCCGGTGAAGGGCTCCAGTGACTCGGTGGTTTTGAAAGGAAGGAGTTCGGGATCGCAGTTGCGATAGAGCGCCTCGGGCGCCAGGGGCAGATGCTTGTCCATGCGCGCACTCCGCAGACAGAGAATGTTTCTCTGTTATACCGCCTCACAATTGATTGATGCAAGGCGGTTGCGGGAAAAGGCTTTGAAATTCAGTGGGCTGTCAGAGACTCGCGCAGCGCCTGAATAACAGGAGACGTATCGGGACGCACACCGCGCCAGATCAGGAAGGCTTCAGCGGCCTGCTCGACCAGCATCCCAAGACCGTCCATGACCCGGCCCGCGCCTTGGGCCTGTGCCCAACGACAGAACGGAGTGGGCTCGGCGCCATACATCATGTCATAGCAGGCTGTGTGAGCACTTACTGTCGCTTCGGGAACCGGTGGCAGCTTTCCCTGCAGGCTGGCAGAGGTGCCGTTGATGATCAGGTCAAAGGCGGTTGCCGGAATGGCATCAAAACCACAGCCTGTTACACCGGCGGCCGAATCAAACAGCTGCGCCAATGCTTCGGCTCGGGCAGGGGTGCGGTTGGCGATCAGGATAGAGCCAGCACCCGCGGCCAGCAGCGGCTGAAGTACGCCGCGAACGGCGCCACCCGCACCGAGGATCAGCACCCGAGCCCCCTCAAGGTCGACTTCATTATTGTCGGCCAGATCACGCACCAGACCGATGCCATCGGTGTTGTCACCGGCAAGGCGACCATCTTCGAGGCGATACAGGGTGTTAACCGCGCCCGCCAGCTCAGCGCGTTCACTGCGCCACTGCGCCAGCGCCCAGGCCCGTTCCTTGAACGGCACCGTGATATTCAATCCCTTGCCATTGCCCTGCAAAAAATCCTCAACAGCCGCCTCAAGCGCATCCTCATTAATATGCTCGGCGCTGTAGCTCAGATCCTGTGCCGTTTGCTGCGCGAAACGAGCATGAATCTGAGGTGATTTGCTGTGGGCTATCGGATTGCCAAACACGGCATAGCGGTCGGTCATGTTATACATCCAGCCAGTTGCGCGGTTTCAGGTAACGTTCATACAGCACGGCTTCCTCGGTGTCAGGCTCAGGCTGCCAGTTGTAGTCCCAACGCACCTCCGGCGGCAACGACATCAGGATAGACTCGGTGCGACCTCCAGACTGTAACCCGAAGAGAGTTCCACGGTCGTATACGAGGTTGAACTCCACATAGCGTCCACGTCGATGCAACTGAAAATCACGCTGCCGCTCGCCATATGGCATATCCTTGCGTTTTTCGATGATCGGCACGATCGCCGGTACATAGGCATCGCCGATGGCACGCATCAAGCCAAAACTGTCGTCAAAGCCAAGCTCATTAAGGTCATCAAAAAACAGACCGCCGATACCACGTGGCTCCTGACGGTGCTTGAGGTAAAAATAGTCATCACACCACTGCTTGAAACGCGGATAGATATCGTCACCGAAAGGAGCACAGGCGTCGTGCGCGACCTGATGCCAGTGTCGACAGTCATCGTCGTTGCCGTAATAGGGAGTCAGATCGAAGCCACCGCCAAACCACCAGACCGGTGCTTCTCCTTCCTTTTCGGCAATAAAAAAGCGCACGTTGGCATGGGAAGTGGGTACATAGGGGTTGTGAGGATGGATGACCAGTGACACACCCATCGCCTCGAAGCTGCGACCGGCCAACTCTGGACGGTGAGCCGTTGCTGAGCCCGGCAACGCCTTGCCATAAACGTGAGAAAAATTGACCCCGCCTTTTTCAATCACGCCGCCCTGACTGATTACTCGACTGCGACCACCGCCGCCTTCGGCACGTTCCCAGCTGTCCTCAACGAACCGCGTCTTGCCATCAGCCTGCTCCAAAGCAGCACAGATACGCTCCTGCAGATCGAGCAGATAACGTTTTACTTCTTGGGTATCAGGGACGGACATATATAATCTCCATTCTCAAGAAAGTAAGTATTTACTTCCGCTATAGAGCTTTAAATTTAGAGTTTCATCGTAATAAAAAGACTGAGTAGGCAAAAGAAAGGGCGCACGCCTTATTAAAAAATACCCGCAGGCGTAGTCAATACTCACTTCGCCCACGGGACTCTCTAGAGCAGCCTGGATGAATAGCTCAATTTGCCAGCTGAGCCAATGCCCATTCGGCAACCACGCTGTCTTCTGCATCCAGATGAGCACCCAGCGCCTGCAGGCTTTCAGCAAGAGTAGGCGCATCAGGCCGACAGATGTTGACGTGACCTACCTTACGTCCCGGACGGATCTCCTTGCCGTACCAGTGTACATGCGCACCCTGTACGTTCAGCCATTCAGGCTTCCAGTTGCGACCCAGCAGGTTGTACATAACCGAGACACCACTGACTTCGGGGGTAATCAGCGGCAACCCTGCCAGTGCGCGCAGGTGCAGCTCAAACTGGCTGATGCTGGCGCCTTCCTGAGTCCAGTGACCGGAGTTGTGTACCCTGGGCGCCAACTCGTTGACCAGCAGCTTGCCGTCCACTACAAAACACTCCATCGCCATCACACCGATGTAGCCTTCGTCATCCATGATGCGACCCAGCCAGGCTTCGGCATCACGCTGCTGTTCGGCGGGTATGGGCAGGCCGGCAATGCTGGCACGCAAAATGCCATCCTGGTGCCAGTTGCAGGTAAGGGGATAAAACACCTTTTCACCAGCGGCATTGCGGGCACCGACCAGTGAAACCTCATGGCTGAACGGAATCATCGCCTCGGCAATGCACTCACCCGCCCACTCAGCTTCGGGCTGATCGCCTTTCTGCCAACGCCACTGACCACGGCCGTCATAGCCACCGCGGCGGCGTTTAACGATAACGCGTTCGCCCACCGACTCCAGCTGTGCCTGCAGATCATCGCCTTCGAGGGACAGCCAGGAGGAGGTCGGGACCTGCAGACGATCGAGCAGCGACTTCTGCCGCTGACGGTCGACCACCATGTGCAGAGCAACCTTATTACGAAAGTTGGGGTGCTGTTTAAGCTGCAAGCCGCTGACGCTGTCAGACCAGTGTTCGATCTCAACCGTGATCACATCATCCGCACGCAGTTCCAGCTGCACGTCAGCGTTGGGATCAACCGGCATCACTTCCAGTTGCATGGGTGCACCGGCCTGCTGCAACATCTGGCCCAACTGGCCGTTACCGGCTACGACGATTCGTGGCAGCATCACTCAACCTCGCGGATCGGGATTATCAAGTACGGTTTGCGTCTGAGCCTGACGCCAGTCTGCCAGGCGCTGTCCCAGCGCGGAATCTCGAGTCGCCAGAATCTGGGCAGCCAGAAGACCGGCATTGAAGGCACCGGCGCCACCGATGGCCAGAGTACCGACCGGAACGCCACGCGGCATCTGCACAATCGACAGCAGGCTGTCCTGACCACTGAGCGCCTTGCTCTGAACCGGAACACCCAGCACCGGCACGAGCGTCTTGGCAGCAATCATCCCGGGCAGGTGTGCAGCGCCACCCGCACCTGCAATGATCACCTCAATACCATTGGCAGCCGCGGTTTCGGCAAAGCGGAACATTTTGTCAGGGGTGCGATGGGCTGACACCACTTCTGTGTGATACTCGACACCCAGGGTGTCCAGAATTGTTGCCGCCTCTTCCATGGTGGGCCAGTCTGAACGTGATCCCATCACGATCGCCACTTTTGCGCTCATCGGTTATCTACTCCCGTCATCACTCTGACAGCACCGGCCGCCTGGCGGCTCCGGTACAATCCGGTCGGGTTTTCCGGCCGGACCGGAAAACGGAAAGGCGGAATTATAGCAAGCACTGAGGCAAAATTCCCCACTGGATCAGCGGATACGACACACCCGCGAGGCGGTCAGTTCTATCAGACCTTCCAGTTGCAGCTGCATCAGCAGCGCCTGCAGGCGAGGCAGGGGCAAATCAGACTGGCCGGCCAGCGTATCCAGCCAGATCGGTTCCCAAGGAATTTTTTGCAACAGCTGCTGCAACTCAGGTGCCAATGGCGCGCTTTGCGAAGAAGCCTGATGACGAGTCGGCTCTTGTACCAACAGCCCCAGAATACTGCCCACCTGTTCAACCACGTGGTCAATCGTTTCAACCAGCGTGGCTCCCTCCCGAATCAGCGCGTGGCAGCCACGGCTCAGCGGGTTGTGGATAGAGCCCGGGATGGCAAACACTTCGCGCCCCTGTTCCAGGGCTTGTCGCGCGGTGATCAGGGAACCGCTGCGCAACGCAGCCTCCACCACCAGCGTACCGATTGACAGGCCACTGATAATTCGATTTCGACGTGGGAAGTGCCCCGGCAGCGGTGCTGTTCCTGGCGGGTATTCCGAAACCAGCACACCGCCAGTAGCCAGAATCTGCTCTGACAGCCGTTGATGGCGCCGCGGATAGATGCGATCGACCCCGGTCCCGAGTACGGCAACGGTGGCACTATCAACATCCAAACATGCCTGATGTGCCGCCGCATCAATCCCCAGTGCAAGGCCGCTACAGGCGATGACACCGGACTGCGCAAGTGCGGAGGCAAAATCATATGCCAGTTGTACGCCACTTCGACTGGCATGCCGACTGCCGACAATGCCCAACTGCGGCGCATTCAGTGCTGCCACTTCCCCCTTGATCCACAGTACCAGCGGTGGGTCTGGAATAGCCGCCAACAACTCGGGGTAATCGGCGTGGCTGAACCCCAACACCTTAATGCCCAGTGTATCAGCCTGCTGCAAGAGCTGATCCGCCTCAGTGAATCGGGCGCCTTGATATTGGAACTGGTGTATCGCCTCGAGCGTATCGCGGCGTAACCGAATGGTGGAGGGCAGGGCGATTTCGGCTCTGAGCAGCCGTGTGATGCAGACACCTTCCTGGCGGAGTCGCGCCAGCGTTGCCGGGCCAATACCCGGCAGTTGGCTGGCAGCGATCCACTCCCTTGGATCGCTCATAACTACTGTTCCTTAACGTCCCGGGGCGCGCAACTCGTCGCCGACAGAGATCACATTGGTCGCCTTGAGTACCAGACCGTAGCTGACACGCTCGAACGCCTTGAACACCATCAGCTCACCGGCACGCTCTGCCGGCAGCGCAACAACTTCTTCCGTCACCGGATCCTTAACCAGCTCGCCTTTTTTGTAAACCGCGAATACATGGCCAGGCTCAACACCATCCGCTGCACCGAAGCTCAGTGCCACGGCGTCAAATTGACCAACCTTAGCGACACCACCCAGTACATCAATGATAACAGCGTCGGTCAGATCAGGGCCCGGTTGAGGGTGGAAGATTGACTGAATTCGCTCTTCTCCACTGGGCAGCAGGCGATCCAGTTTACGCACCTCTTCACGGCTGTTACGAAGATCCAGTGTCAGGATGTCCTCATCTCGAGATGTAATCTGCGCATCTGCCACCTTGTACAGCTCGAAACCCAAGAACTCACCGGTTACAGGATGATGGTATTCACGCGCCGGACGATAAAGGCTCTGGATCTGGATATTTTCATCCACAGGTATGCCACGGGCGTACACGCGATCACCTGCCCCGGCGATAATGCTCTCGTTGCGACCACCGATAACATAGGGAGCTGTTTCAACCACATCCTGCTCTGTCACAATATTGTCGTTCAGGAAGCTTGCGATATCGCGCAGCGGAATTGCCGGAATCGGCTGATCCAGAGGCTGAACCCTAACCTGCGGGCTCAGTTTGCGAACACCGCGCCTGACGCCCAGTCGCGGCTGGCCATCAACCCATGTCAGGTAAACCACATCACCAGGATAGATCAGATGAGGGTTGTCAATCTGCGGGTTAACATCCCACACCTCGGGCCAGCGCCAGGGGCTCTGCAGAAACCGGCCTGAAATATGCCAAAGGGTATCTCCCTTGACTACAACGTATTCTGTCGGGTGCCCATCCTGGAGCTGTATCCGGTCGGCACGTTCCGCTGCGGTCGCGACACCCGCCCATAACAGGCAGGCCCCAACCAAGCCATAAAGCAATCCTCTCATTCTTCCGCTCCCTTGTAGTTTCTGGCCCGGGCAACCCGCCACACAAGCGTGCTTGAAGGCCGCAAAGCAATGCATCAGGCAAGTTATTCAGTATAATGATGGCAGATCAAACTTTTTGCCACTAAACAGCCGGATTTTAACCTCCGACAAAGCAGATTACCTATGGCTAAGCTCAATATTCTTGAATTTCCTGATCCGCGTCTACGCACTATCGCGGAATCCGTCGAACAAGTGGATGATACGATCCGTCAACTGGTCGATGATATGTTTGAAACCATGTATGACGCCCCGGGTATCGGTCTTGCCGCCACTCAGGTAAATGTACACAAGCGTGTCGTCACCATCGATATCTCTGAAGATGGCAGTGAGCCTCTGGTGCTGATCAACCCGGAGTTCACCGTATTGCAGGATGAATTGGAGCAGATGCAGGAAGGCTGCCTCTCTGTACCCGGCTTCTACGAGGATGTTGAGCGTCCCAATCGCATCCTGCTTAAAGCGCTGGACCGTGACGGCAACCCTTATGAGCTGGAAGCGGAAGGGCTGCTGGCCGTGTGTATCCAGCACGAACTGGATCATCTCAACGGCAAGTTGTTCGTAGATTACCTGACTGCGCTCAAACGCAATCGCATTCGCGGCAAGCTGGAGAAAAAGCACCGGCTTGAAGCCCATCAGGCCTGATCCGGCCACGTGTTCTTAAACAGGTTTGCACACGCAAGCCTGTTTTTGTATGGAGCCCAACCATGAGTGATACACCGCTGCGCATCATCTTTGCCGGCACCCCCGATTTCGCCGCCAGCTGTCTGGATGCCCTGCTCAAGACCAAACACAACATTGTGGCAGTTTATACTCAGCCGGACCGCCCGGCAGGGCGTGGCCGCAAGCTGCGTCCCGGCCCGGTCAAGGCACTGGCTCAACAGCATGACCTGCCGGTATTTCAACCTCTGTCACTCAAGGACCTGGCTGAGCAACAGGCACTGCGCGAACTGAACGCAGACCTGATGGTGGTAGTGGCATACGGCTTACTGCTGCCACAGGCAGTTCTGGATGCACCACGTCTGGGTTGCATCAACGTACACGCATCTCTGCTGCCGCGCTGGCGCGGGGCCGCTCCGATTCATCGCGCCCTTCTGGCTGGTGACAACACAACCGGGATTACCATCATGCAGATGGACGCCGGCCTTGATACCGGTGACATGCTGAGCAAGGTTGAATGCCCGATTCTGGCTGACGATACCAGCGGGAGCCTGCATGATCGTCTGGCCGACCTTGGGGCGAGAGCACTGGTGGAGTGTCTCACACCTCTTGCAGCCGGCACACTTGTTCCGGAAGTGCAGGATGGCAGCCAGGCCTGCTATGCACACAAGCTGGAAAAGCAGGAAGCACAAATCGACTGGTCGCAACCTGCAGAGCTTATCGTACGCTGTGTACGTGGTTTCAACCCATGGCCGGTGGCGTATACCCGCCTTGGCGATGACAACCTTCGAGTGTGGGCCGCTACCGCGGACCTCCACGAACCTGAAGCAGCCGTACCCGGCACCATTGTCGAATCCTCTGCCGACACCGTACGCGTGGCCACCGGCAAAGGCAGTGTATTACTGACCGAACTGCAGCTGCCCGGTGGCAAGCCACAACCGATCAAAACGCTCATGAACGCCCATCAGGCACGCTTTGCTACTGGAGTTAAACTTGGCTGATTCCATCAATGTCCGAGCGCTGGCCGCCAAGGTACTGGCCCCCTTGCTGCGTCAGCATGGTTCCCTCAGCAGCCATCTGCCCGATGCCCTGCAGCACTGCCCAGAACAGGACCGAGCCCTGTTACAGCAACTCTGCTTCGGCACCATGCGAGAACTGTTCCGGCTTGAGGTGATTGCCGACAGTCTGTTGAAAAAACCCTTTCAGGACCGTGACTATGAGCTGCAGGCCCTGCTGTTAATCGGGCTATGGCAGCTGCGCCACAGCCGCATTCCAGCTCATGCCGCGCTGAACGAGACCGTCGATGCCACATCAGCACTCAATCATGACTGGGCCCGCAAGCTGATCAACGCGGTTCTGCGTCGCTACCAGCGTGAAGCTGAACAGCTTGAAGCAGGGTTTGCAGACAATCCACAGTTCCACTGGAACCACCCGCAATGGATGATCAGCAAACTGGAGCACAACTGGCCTGAACACTGGCAGGGAATTCTTGCTGCCAATGACCAGCAGGCCCCCATGACCCTCAGAGTTAATAAGCGCCAACTTACACTGGAGAGTGCAAAAAGCAAGCTGCAGGGCGCAGAGATACCCGCTCAACAGGGCCATTTCAGTGATACCGCACTGGTGCTTGAGCACGCCGTAGATGTACGCCGTATTCCCGGTTTCGATCAGGGCTGGTTCAGCGTACAGGATGAAGCCGCTCAGTTGTCGGCCGGGCTTCTGGACGCAAGAGCAGGGCAGCGCGTATTGGATGCATGCGCCGCACCTGGTGGCAAACTGTGCCACCTTCTTGAGGCCACACCTGGCCTGCAGGATGTTGTCGCCGTCGAACTGGAACCCGCACGAGCACAACGCATTACCGATAACCTTATGCGCCTGGGACTGGAGCTTGAATGCCGACTGCTGACCGCTGACGCCACCAGTCAGGACTGGTGGGACCGACAACCCTTTGACCGCATTCTGATCGATGCACCCTGCAGTGGCACCGGTGTAATTCGCCGTCACCCCGATATCAAGCTGTTGCGCCGTGGCGAAGACATTAACGCACTGGCACAGGTACAACTCAGCATCCTCAGCAACCTCTGGCCGATGCTGGCGCCAGGCGGACGCCTGGTGTACGCCACTTGCTCGGTATTCAGCCAGGAGAATGAGCGCATCATTGAGCGCTTCATCAAACAGCACCCTGAGGCATGCCATGTGCCAATTAATGCCAGCTGGGGCATATCAAGGCCTTACGGCCGCCAGCTGTTTCCTCAGCCTGGAAGCCATGATGGCTTCTATTATGCTGTTCTGACCAAAACGGAGGAGCGCATAGCCTCATGAAGATCATCATTCTGGGTGCCGGCCAGGTGGGCGGATCTCTGGCTGAACACCTTGCCAACGAAGCCAATGACATCACCGTTATTGATACGGATACAGCTCGCCTGCGTGAACTTCAGGATCGGCTTGATATTCGCACAGTAGAGGGCAAGGCTTCCTATCCATCCGTACTGGATCAGGCCGGCGCACAGGATGCCGACATGTTGATTGCGGTCACCAACAGTGACGAAGTCAATATGATCGCCTGTCAGATCGCTCGCGGACTGTTCAACATCCCGACCAAAATTGCGCGCGTACGTGAACACGATTACCTGCAGAAGGATCACGCCATCTTCAGCAGCGACAAGGGGATTCCGGTTGATGTTCTGATCAGCCCAGAAGAGCTGGTAACCCAACACATCAAGCGTATGATCCAGTACCCCGGTGCACTTCAGGTATTGGACTTTGCGGGCGGGCAGGCCCAGCTGGTAGCGGTCAAGGCCTACTATGGCGGCCCACTGGTAGGGCGTGAAATATCCTTCCTGCGTTCGCACATGCCTAATATCGATACACGTGTTGCCGCTATTTTTCGTCAGGACCACCCCATGATCCCCAAGGGGGACACCGTCATTGAAGCCGATGACGAGGTGTTCTTCATCGCGGCACGGCGCGATATCCGTGCAGTGATGAGCGAGCTACGCCGCCTGGACCGCTCCTACAAACGCATCATCATTGCCGGTGGCGGCAATATCGGCGCTCGCCTGGCAAGCTCTATTGAAAATGACTACCAGGTCAAGTTGATCGAACGCAACCTGTCACGCTGCAATCTGTTGGCACGCGACCTCAACAACACCATTGTGCTGCACGGCAGTGCCTCCGATCGTGATCTTCTGATTGAGGAAAACATCGAAGACACGGATGTGTTCTGCGCCCTGACCAACGACGATGAAGCCAACATCATGGCCTCCATGCTGGCCAAACGCCTGGGGGCACGCACTGTGATGACCCTGATCAACAATCCAGCCTATGTCGATCTGGTGCAGGGCGGCGTTATCGATATCGCCATATCACCCCAGCAAACCACCATTGGCGCACTTCTTACACATGTCCGCCGTGGTGATGTAGCAGCCGTGCATTCGCTGCGTCGCGGCGCCGCTGAAGCACTGGAAGCGGTTGCTCATGGTGACCGCAAGAGCTCCAAAGTGGTTGGGCGCGCAATTGAGGAGATCGATCTGCCACCGGGTACCACGATCGGTGCCATCATCCGTGGCAATGAAGTCTTGATCGCCCACGACGATCTGATCATCGAGAACGATGATCATGTCATTCTGTTTTTGGTCGATAAACGGCGTATTGCGGAAGTCGAGCGCCTGTTCCAGGTAGGCCTGGCTTTCTTCTGAGGCGACAGTATGCATTTTTATGTCATTTTACGGATCCTCGGCATACTGCTGATGATCTTCAGCATCACCCAGCTGCCACCCTTGGGGGTGTCGCTGTTCTATGACGATGCCACACACTGGGCATTCATCTCCGCCTTTGCCATTACGCTTGCGACCGGTTTTATCATCTGGGTACCGGTTTACACCGCCAAGCAGGAGCTCAGTATCCGTGATGGTTTTCTTGTTACCGTACTGTTCTGGACGGTGCTGGGGGTGTTCGGTTCGCTGCCACTGATGCTGGCCGAGTCACCGGGACTGACAGCGGTTGATGCCGTTTTCGAATCGATTTCAGGCCTGACGACTACAGGTGCCACCGTCATGACGGGGCTTGATAAGTTACCGCACTCCATTCTCTATTATCGCCAGCAGCTTCAATGGTTGGGTGGCATGGGGATTATCGTGCTGGCAGTTGCCATTCTCCCCATGCTGGGTATCGGGGGCATGCAGCTGTACCGCGCCGAGGCTCCGGGGCCGGTCAAGGACAACAAACTGACACCACGCATCACGGAAACCGCAAAGGCACTCTGGTATATCTACCTGTCCCTGACCATCGCCTGCGCCGCGGCATATTGGCTTGCTGGCATGACGCCGTTCGATGCCATCGGCCACAGCTTTTCCACGGTCGCCATCGGTGGCTTTTCCACCCATGACGCCAGTATTGGCCATTTCGACAGCGCCATCATCGAGTCCATCGGCATCTTTTTCATGGTGGTAGCCGGCATCAACTTTGGCCTGCACTTTTTTGCCTGGCGGCACCATACGCTGACACACTATCTGAAAGATCCCGAGGTACAGTTTTACCTGTCACTGCTCGGTCTTGTGATCCTGCTGACACTGTTTGTGCTGGTAATGACTCACACCTATCCTGCGGTAGAAGCTCTGCGCAAAGCCGCTTTCATGGTGGTTTCCGTTGCCACGACTACCGGCTATGCCACGGCAGATTTTGCTCACTGGCCTGCCATGCTACCGTTCATGCTGTTTGTATTGGCTTTCGTAGGGGGCTGTGCCAGTTCGACCGCCGGTGGCATGAAGGCGATTCGTGTCCTGTTGATACTGAAGCAGGGCTATCGTGAGATTCTGCGCCTGATTCATCCCAACGCCGTCATTCCAGTCAAGCTCGGACAGAGACCCATTCCGGATCGAATTCTACAGGCAGTGTGGGGGTTCTTTTCAGTCTATCTGATCGTATTCGTGGTCATGCTGATCGCTTTGCTGGCAACCGGGCTGGACCAGATCACCGCTTGGTCAGCCGTGGGGGCAACCCTCAACAACCTGGGCCCCGGACTGGGCGACGTATCCGCCCATTTCGGCGGACTTAACCCCACCGCAAAATGGATCCTGTGTCTGGCGATGCTGCTGGGGCGTCTTGAAGTATTCACCATGCTGGTACTGTTCACGCCTGCCTTCTGGCGCAGGTGATCAGTCGTAAAAGCGTGGCATACCTTCAGGCTGATGACTGAAGCGGCGGTACTCCCATTGGTATTGGGCGGGCAGGGCGCGAACACAGGCTTCCACTGAGCGGTTCATAGCCGTGGCAGCCTGTATCAAATCCTTGCTGTTGATCTCATGTTCAGCCCGTCGAAAATGCAGATCAAACCCCTCAGCCTGCGGCAGACGCTCGGCATAGCCACAAATTACGACCGCACCGGTCTGAGCAGCCAACTGCGGCAGCAGCTTCATAGTCAGAGCCTGATTGCCAAAAAAAGGCACATGAATTCCGCCGCTGGCCTCCGGCTCCTGATCCGGCAGAATACCCACCATCTCACCACGTCGCAGTGCCTTCATCACCATTCGCACACCCCGAGTATCAGCCGGGGCCATCCGGGTGCCCAGCCGCGCGCGCATACGCTTGATCAGGTCATCCATCAGCTTAAGTCGCGGCGGCTTATACATGGCAGTAAAGGGATAGTGGGCTGACAGCCACAGATTAAGCACCTCCCAGTTGCCCAGGTGAGGGGCTATCAGGATGACGCCCTTGCCCTGTGCAACCGCCTCACTGACGATCTCTTGGTTATGAATTTGACGTATTTTTTTCAGCGTACGCTTGGCCGGCCACAGCCAGGCCATCCCCATTTCACATAGTGAACAGCCCGTTTGCCTCAGGCTTTCATGCACCAGTTGATCCTGTGCATCCAGGTCCAGCTCAGGAAAGCAGCGGCTGATATTGCGCCGAGTCTGGAACGTCATCTTGGCCTTTTCGCCCTTGCGCCACTGCCGATTCCCGAGCCATCGCCCCAGCCCCTGAGAGGCCTTCAATGGCAGCAGGGACAGCAGCCCAAGCACCAGAACCGCCAGTATCGCCTTGACCTGTTTCAATTCGCTCTCCGTCACATTCATATACTGAGTCGATGATTATAAATCACCGGCATGGTTGATGGCGAAAATGCACGCAGATGATGTGACTGAGTCACTTATTCAGTAGCCGTGCAACAGGTCATAAAACCTGCAGATCATGTATAATTCGGCTCTAATTTCGACCACATCCAACAACAATGGTGATTTCCGTGACTGACAAGGTGACTCCAGACGTTAGCACATTCCAGGGACTGATCCTGGCCCTGCAACAATACTGGGCCGAACAGGGCTGTGTCATCGTGCAGCCACTGGACCTGGAGGTGGGCGCCGGTACTTTCCACCCCTGTACGTTCCTGCGCGCCATCGGCCCCGAGACCTGGCGTTCTGCCTACGTACAGCCAAGCCGCCGTCCAACTGATGGCCGTTATGGTGAAAACCCCAACCGCCTGCAACACTACTACCAGTTCCAGACTGTGCTCAAACCCTCTCCCGACAACATTCAGGAACTGTATCTCGGTTCACTTGAGCGACTAGGGATCGATCTGTCGATCCATGATGTGCGCTTTGTCGAAGACAACTGGGAATCACCAACGCTTGGTGCGTGGGGCCTGGGCTGGGAAGTATGGCTCAATGGTATGGAAGTAACACAGTTCACGTACTTCCAACAGGCCGGCGGCCTTGAATGCTATCCGGTCACCGGTGAAATCACCTACGGGCTTGAGCGCATTGCCATGTACCTGCAGGACGTAGACAGCATCTATGACCTGGTCTGGGCACGCTACCCGGATGGCAGCACCGTCAGTTATGGTGATGTATTCCATCAGAACGAAGTGGAGATGTCGGCTTACAACTTTGAACATGCTGATGTACCGGCGCTGTTCCGCAACTTTGACCACTACGAATCCGAATGCCAGAAATTGCTGGCTGCCGACCTGCCGCTGCCAGCCTATGAGATGGTGCTGAAGGCCTCACATACATTCAACCTGCTCGATGCTCGTCACGCCATCTCCGTTACCGAGCGCCAGCGTTATATTCTGCGTGTCCGTACGCTGGCCCGTGATGTCGCCAGTGCCTATTTCGAGAAGCGCCGCGCACTTGGTTTCCCGCTGGCCCCTGAAGCGATCCGGGCAGAAGTCCTGTCTGCCTGCGAGGAGGATAAATAATGTCTCAGCATGATTTCCTGGTTGAACTGGGCACCGAAGAGCTGCCACCCAAGGCGCTGAAAACTCTTTCTGATGCGTTCCTTAGCGGCATCACTTCAGGCCTTGATGCAGCCGGCATCACCTATACGACCGCAACACCTTTTGCGTCACCACGCCGCCTGGCCGTTCTGATCAGCAACATCCAGCCACAGCAGCCCGACCGCAGCATTGAAAAGCGCGGCCCGGCCACTCAGGCACCCGAGAAGGCCGTGCAGGGTTTTGCAGGCTCCTGCGGCGTCAGCACCGACCAACTCGAAGTGATGGAGACACCCAAAGGCAGCTACTACGTCTATCGCGGCGTGGAGAAAGGGCAGAGCACCGCTGCTCTGCTGCCTGAGATCATCAGTGAATCCCTGCACAAACTGCCCATCCCCAAACGCATGCGCTGGGGCTCTTCCCGCACCGAATTTGTACGCCCGGTCAAATGGCTTATCATGCTGTTGGGTGATGAGGTTGTTGATGCCGAAGTACTCGGCCTCAAGGCTGGACGTAAAACCCGCGGCCACCGCTTCCACTATAACCATGAGATCGAGATCATGGTGCCGGCCGACTACCAGCAGACGCTGCTGGATACCGGCAAGGTCATTGCTGACTTCGCTGCCCGCCGTGAAATAATCCGCGAACAGGTTATTCGCGAAGGCGCGCGCATCGGCGGTACAACCCAGATTGATGAGGATCTTCTGGATGAAGTGACAGCGCTGAACGAGTGGCCCGTTGCCTTGACCGGTCGTTTTGAAGAGCGCTTCCTTGACGTTCCAGCCGAAGCTCTGATCTCCTCCATGAAGGAAAATCAGAAGTACTTCCACGCGCTTGATGCCGAAGGCAAACTGATGCCTTACTTCATCACACTGGCCAACATCGAATCCAAAGACCCGCAGCAGGTTATAGAGGGTAACGAGAAAGTTATTCGCCCGCGCCTTGCAGATGCCGCATTCTTCTTTGATACCGACAAGAAGCAGCCTCTTGAGGCCCGCATCGAAAAGCTCAAGAGTGTTGTTTTCCAGCAGCAACTCGGCACCATTTATGAGAAAACCCAACGCATCGAAGGACTCGCAGCCGCCATTGCCAATCTGATTGGTGGCGACAGCCAGTATGCTCAGCGCGCTGCCTCTTTGAGCAAGTGCGACCTGATGACAGACATGGTGTTTGAATTCACTGAACTGCAGGGCCTGATGGGCTATCACTATGCACTGCATGATGGCGAAGCCGAAGAGGTCGCTCAGGCACTGGACGAGCAGTACATGCCCCGTTTCGCCGGTGACAGCCTGCCTTCGACTCGCACAGGCATTGCACTCGCCATCGCTGACCGCCTGGACACGCTGACCGGTTTGTTTGGCATTAACCAGCCGCCTACCGGCTCAAAGGATCCTTTCGCCCTGCGGCGTGCCGCCCTCGGTGTTCTGCGTATCATTGTTGAGCATAAACTCGATATGGATCTGCACGAACTGCTCAGCATCGCTGTTGCTCAGCACCAAGATCTGCCCGCTGCTGAAGGCCTAGCGGATCGGGTGCTTGATTTCATGCTCGATCGCTTCCGTGCCTGGTACGATGACCGCGGCATCAGTGCTGAAACGTTCCTTTCAGTACATGCACTTCGTCCCACCAGCCCACTGGACTTTGATCGCCGCATTGATGCCGTTAACCACTTCCGCAACCTGCCGGAAGCGGCAACACTGGCCTCTGCCAACAAGCGAGTCAGCAATATCCTGACAAAGCAG
The DNA here is from genome assembly GCF_040547585.1 of Marinobacterium sp. MBR-111. Lineage (NCBI taxonomy): Bacteria > Pseudomonadati > Pseudomonadota > Gammaproteobacteria > Oceanospirillales > Oceanospirillaceae > Marinobacterium > Marinobacterium sp. MBR-111. The sequence goes on along the minus strand of NZ_JBEPQA010000011.1, from coordinate 57,723 downwards.
GGCGGTGACATCTCTACTGACACAAACCCTTCACTGCTGCATGAACAAGCTGAACGTGAGCTTTGTGAGCAGCTTGATGCGATTGAGCGCGAAATCACACCACTGTTTGAACGTGGTGAATACCGAAACGCACTTGAGCGCCTGGCTCAGCTGCGCCAGAGTGTCGATAACTTCTTTGATCAGGTAATGGTGATGGCGGATGATGAAGCGCTCAAACTTAATCGCCTTGCCTTGCTGGCTCGTCTGCGCCGACTATTCCTTGGCGTGGCCGACATATCACTGCTTGGATAAACTTTAGGCATAATCAAGAAACCCCGCATCGCGGGGTTTTTTTTTGCTTCGCACTTAATGTTTCACGTGGAACATGTAAGCGCCGAAACTAAAGCTGCCCCGATTAGAGTTTATACAGCTGCCTGGCAAAACATGTACAAATGGCTCGCTTCTCTATAAAAACCTGCCAAATCTTTCTTTGCGCTGTCACACAGACGACCGGATATTACCCGCACTCCACTTAACGTTTGCGCTTGCTGAGCTGCAACATTATTTCAAATACCTGGTACCAGAACATAGACAGTCGCTAGCCAGTTGTAGGTTGTATCCTAAAGCTATGCATTTATTTTACTTGACGGAATTAAGTTAAGATCCTTTTGACGTTCCATTATTGCTGCAAAAAAAACTACAGAAGCTCCCAGACCCACACAACAATGATCCAGTAGCCAGTAAATACTTTTGGTAGTTGTATCAATGATTTTCATTGGTGTTATTAAAGCTTTCACAGGCTGGTCTGCCGGTCAATGACTAATCTCTGCACAGATTCGACATTGACAACATACTTCTGATGCTGCGAGCTGAATAGGATGCCCACGTGATCCCTACGTATCACTTACAGCGTGTCAGCTGGCAATACCGATAAGGCCGCCAACCATCATCGTCTAGCCGGTCCAGGTAAAGTCGACCATGCGCTGCCTGCATTGATGCGTCAAGCCTGAACTTTCCGTGCATGGGAGATGACCCGTAACTGCGAGACTCTGGCACACCCTGAACAATCGCTTGTACTGACGGTTAAAGCACGATACAGAAGTGGCATTATCTACCTATGCAGTATGGGGGACCTCTTCGCTGCAGTGGGTAGCGATGTGATACCCGGTCTGACTGTGTCTCGTATTTGATGACAATGAATCTCTGAGCAAGGATGAGTTGCAGCGGGAAGCGGTGTTCCGTCTTGGAAGCGCCTGGGTCTAGTGCTTTTCAAGCATGGGAACAGACCGAAAGCTGCCTTAGTTTTGAGTGAATCTGGACGAAGAATAATTCTCGATCGATGATCTTCCGGCAATCGTGAACACGTGGGAGCTCTTTAGCAACCGGGAGGTCGAAACCGTCATGGGAAGGCATGGTAGCGGTGCGTTGGGAACGCTGACGTAAGTGCAACAGCCGCCTGTGCCTGATCCGCAGGATTGACGAATAGGGGGCTACAAATGCTCTCGATACAGTCATCGATATGCACATACTCTAGCCGACCATGCGCATACAATCACGCGGACAACAGCAGCGAGTTCGTCGAACACAAGACCACTACCCCAAAATAGTGTTCAAAGAACACCCTCAGGCTGCATAGAAGGGTGTCACATTCCAGAGTTAGATTAGCGCGCTGTGAAATAATTGAGGCTTTGGAACTCCATCACCACTTTGGAATTTTAGTCCATAGATAGTGACCAGGTCACATAACAAAAGCCAATCTCCCTAACAAGCCACGCTTAAGATGCGAAACCAATGTTTCACGTGAAACATAAACAATGCCTCACATTTCGTAAGATCAACATGGTGCGTTATTCAAGCTCGAATACGAAGGGCACTGATGATGAACATTATGATGTTGGTGTAGCAGCTAGGCTAAATATCTAGATGTTCACCGTAGATTTCAAACTTAATCTATCCAATAAGGATCGCAAAGCCAGAGTAACAGCAACTGAATCGGGGCACACTGATTAACGGAAGCTCAGCGTTTTTTGGTTTTTATGTCACAAAAAAAGCAGCCAATGGCTGCTTTTTTTGTGACATGATAAAAACAAAATCGAATGTCGGATCTCATTTCCTCTGAGAATCACCACTCAATAAAAACAGCCACTTATCGGCCTTCGTGCGCACGAAAAATCTCATCGATTTTGCAATGAATCTCACGAAATCTCATAACTCATGAAACGCCTTAAGTTTCAGCCAGTTATGAACACGCCTAGTGACTTGACCAACTCCAAGGAGGTTATGGCTTTTCCCGCTGAGGTTTCGGATCCGCGGCTGGCGAGCTCGGTTCCTGAAGATCTGAATCTTTACTCTGCCTCCGGCGCTTGAGCTCCTCTTTCATCCATTGGCCTGCCTGCTTCATCTCATTCCTGAGGTCTTCTATCTCTTGCTCTGTTAGGCGCTGATAACTCATCTCTAAACCTCCATAGCTCCTTCGTTCAGTAGCGATTCCGCTGAGGCTTGCTCCACGGTAGTCTATGCGATTCGAAATCGTCTAATGCAAAAGGAATTAACGTCATGGATGCGTCAACTTTCGAGTCGGTCATTGATATCCCTGGATGGTTGGGATCGCTGCTAAATACCGCGATCCCAATAGTCATCGTCCTAATCCTTCTATGTTATTTTCACTACCGAGCGGGAACGTCTTATGGCTTTGTCAGCCGGTTGTACACATTACTTGCTGGTCGTTCTGACTACCACGACGGCACTCTTGAAGATTACTGGAAGAAACATAAGGATCTCGAACGATTCAATGCTGTTTTTAACTTCAAAGCCAAATCACTGCAGGATGCTCACAGACTAATCAATTGGTTTGACGAATACGACCTCGACCATAAAAGATTCGCACGACTAAAGAGTTGGTTCGATGTCGAGAAGTTGGAGATTAGAGAAGCTACGAGAACGCAGGTTTTTATACTTTTCCTTCTCGGCGTGACTCTCGTAGCCCCGACAGTGATTTTTACAGATGCAGCGCTCAAAAATGCTGCGCTAATCAAATTCAATGATGAAACTAGATGGCTTTGGCTGGGTCACGATCAAGCTTACAGCGTGACCTACAATCCTATCCGAGACCGAAGCAAGGATTGGCGACTCACCAAGCAAAACTGCGGAAAGGAAACGTTCGACGCTGAATCTGTCGCCTCCGCGACCGGATTGAAAGCCAAGACTATTACCAGCATTTGCGACTCATTCACCAACGCTACCGATGATGAGTACATTAATGGGGTCATAGAGGGTCAAACCCTATTTTTAGCACCGGCTCTCCCGTTAGCTTACTGGGTATTAATCTCCTTCGCAGGGGTATTTAGGCGACTTTCAGTCATTGGAACCACCGTATATCTCGTCGAGAAGAAGCGAATTAAAACAGAGGCTAACGAACAATCATCCAGCTCCAACGCTCGAAATACAGAGCCCTCGCAAGAAACTTCTGAGGTTGCTAGTTAGATATACCTTCTGCCGCAGCTGCTGATCCCAAACAGCATCAACCGGCCGAATCCCCCGAGAAGCCAAGTCGCTCATCACACTGGCTGAACTCCTACCGGCTTCTCGGGCCAGATCACGCAGCAACACATACTCCGAGCGGAACTTGTCTATCGAGTGCTGGCTGACCAGCTGCCCCGACGAATGGTTGCTGGAGTATGTTTCAAGAAGACCTGTATTGGCGAGCTGGTAAGCAAACTCCTGATGAATCCCCATACGCTTCGCAGCTTCGGTTATCGAAAAGAGTTCCGAACCTGATGATTGATCCCGATACCAATCCTCGAACTGCTGACCATCGAAAGCCAATTCCCGGATTGTTGGTTCCTGGCTCGGTGCGTATGCGCTCAACGCACCCTCTCTGATCGCCTCGATGATTATCACCAACGGCTCTTTCACCCCGGCCCGAAACCGTCTCAGAGCTTGGCTCAGGGTCATAGCCTCGGGAGGTATTGAGCTGCTGTGAACAAGCGACTCCAGAAATCTGGACAGCTCCTCCTTTGAGAATGCCCAAACTCCCCTGGAGGCAGACCCTGGAGCTCTCTGGTGTGTGAAATATCCACACTGGCGTAGCTGCCCGAACTGCTTCTTGGTAACGCCAAGATAGTCGGCCGAATCCTTAGCTGTCAGCGAGTCTGCCAACCGCTCCTTGAGCCTCACCACGTCAGGCTTCCACACCAGTACCGATTCTCGCTTTGGGCCTTGTACCGTCATGCTGCGCACTTCATCGCCCTCGACAGCGCGTCTCATGTGGGATTTAGGGATCGTAAAATCTCGGCAGGCTGTTTGTAGTGCCAGCCAGGGATGCGACTGAATGGTTCGATCACCGAATAGTGAGTTCCGGCGGCTCAACGCCTTTGGCCAGTGTTGATTGAGATACTGCTCCAGCAGGTGCTTGTAGGGATCGAAGCAGCCATCATCAAAAGCCCTGTAGAACGCTTTATAGAAGCGATTCAGCCGCCGCTCTCCCTGCTCAGAGGCGTCCACCGATAACGACGTGTCGAGGAACCTGGTAAAGCCCTCGGACCCACCAAACAGTGCATCTGCTACTTGGGTCATCACGTCGGCAGCCGTATTCATTTGAAGTACCCGCGTATTGATGCCGGTTTTGCCTATGCCATCGCGACTGACAAAACGAGCAAACAACAGAATGAGCTCTGATCGCATTTGGAGATCCAGGTTGTGCCCTGCGGCTATCAAAGACCCTGACACAGAGCCTCGCTCCAACCATTCTTGCTGCCGCCTTACCGCATCAGGTGCCAGGTACAGGGCTGATTCAGATAGATCAGCGCCACACTTACACAGCTTGGTACTCCGAGACTTGAACGGCAGTGGGCTGTCACAGGCCGGACAGGTATCTCTAAGCCAACCTCCATGTTCGGCACATGCCACTGACGCTTTCAGATGCCACGCAGCCTTCCAGCGTTGCGTTTCCCTGATACAGGCCGGGCAATAACGTAAGCGACCCAGGCGGTGGCTCTGATCGATCAAACAAACCGCCGCCGAGATCGATGACGTTTCTGTCCCCCAACCAGTCCAACTCGCACCTGCGAGCAGGTCCTGGTACAAATGCAGCTCCGATAGTCTCGGTAGTTGCCCCACTGCGCACATCCAGCGGGTAGAGCCATAGCGATTCAGCTCTACCAGGCGAACCAAATAGCCTATCGGTGACTCGTCTGGGCAGCTGGCAGGATGGATCGGAGGGTATACCAGCGCACAGTCGTGACTTCTGATTGGCGCCCGCATACCCTCCTGGCCCTTACTTCGGGTCATGCGGCAACACCTGCCACTCGGCGTACTCCCATAGGTCGGCGATATCGGATGACCGGCCGTGTTCCTGGTCTAAGGCCTTTCTCAGATTCACCCAGTAGTTGAGAGCCTGGTGTTTCAGAGTGTCGAAGCACGGCTGTGGAAAGTCGATATTTAGCCGCAGAACAAGCTTCAGTATGAGTGAGGTGTAATATTCGGGACTATCTCGCTGAGACAAACGGAATAGAAAGGTCTCCAGACCACCTGGTCGAAACAGCAGCTCGGCGGCATTCACCAAATGAACCCGCGCAGTGCCGCACTGCTTAAGCTCGCGATTGAAGTTATGCACGGTGAGCTTCGGGTAGTCCAACCAGTTACACAACAAGCTAATCAGCGCGGTCCGAGCCGAGTACTCCAGACCGTGTTCCCTGGGGAATATGGAATACCCTTCCGGCACACTCCCTTCATCCAGAAACAGCTGCATCTGCTCGACGGGGCTATCGATGACCTCCACGGGCGCGTCTGCTAACCGAGCACCACAGGCACAGTGCGATAGGTTCGTTGATGCCAATGGAAGTCGGGAATAACAGCTTGGGCACCGATCAACCAGCCAAATTTGATGCTTGGTGCAGGCGCAGGACACCCAGTTTTGCCAAACGCTACGCCAATAGCCGCTCTCCCCGATGCAGAGCGGGCAATATCTGAGGTGCTGGGTATTCGCACCAACGGCACTGGTTGTTGGCTGATTACCTGCCCAATCAGCGGCTGATAGCTCAGCAACGGAGAGCACGGGAGTTTGAAGCGAGCTTCGAGACGACAGGTTCCTGAATAACCAGGCTGGGCTTTCGTACTGATTCAGTTCCGCCAGACGCTTCAAATAGCCGTAAGGCAGTTCGTCCGGGAAGCGATCTGGATGTAGTGGTGGTTTGATCAACTCCATGATTCTCCTCCTGTCTTGGAAGCCCGCACAGCAGAAGCAGGCTCAAACAGATTGAATGGCATTCCGGGGCTATCGAGCCGTTTCCAGCGGAACCCATCATGGAATGGATTCAGAGCGTCCTTGCCTTCGTGCCACACCCAATCGACAAACGCCCTCCCAAGTACGGAGCGATCGATGGCCGGCACGGAGTGCTGAGTGGCCCAGGCGTAGCTGCCCGTCATCAGGCGAACGACATAATCGATAATGCCGTTAGTGGCGAAATGGAAACGTCTCAGCAGGTCGCCATCCAGCTGCAAGGGCCTTTTTAAGCCAAGCTTTTGATCGAAGTGAGTAATCACACCGGCAAAGATCGACTGTTCATGGGGCGATTCGATGGAGAACGGATTCAACTCCAGACGCCGACCATAGCGCCGCCTTAGTTGTTCGTTTACCTGGAGAATCTGTTCACAGCGCGGAAGGCCCATTAGCACCGTCGAAACCTGGGACTGGTCTATCAACGTCTTCAACCAATCAGAGACCTCCAAAGGCGCTCTGCGGCGCCCCCGGTCGATGAAGTGCTGAAGCTCATCCACGATGATCAGGCGTACCTGTTTCTCCTTGATCAGGTTGAGAATCCGGTTTGTCTTGTCGATGGCGGAACCGCGCATAAAACAGGGCTCCCCGAGCTGGACCAGCATCGCTTCAGCCATATTGCGTATGGTTGGCTGTGACGGTGTATCCACACAGAGCACCGGCAGTAACTCGCGGTCTGACAGTGGTTCGGGGGGATACTCATCGAATATCAGTGACTTTAGCGTCGACTTGCCAGTACCGGACTGGCCAACGCACAACAGATGCTGAGGAAGCCCGACCTGAGCACTCATCTGGTAGGCATCCCGAATAGCGTCGAAAGCCACCTGGCATTGAGGATGGAAGATCACGACTTTGCGTAGTTCAGCGATTTTCTGATGGATGTTTAGGTTGTCAGTCATCGCCTTGCCCCCTCGTCACCACCTTGAAGTTCAGGGGCTCAAATAGTGACTCAGCGGTCGTATCAAGCTCCTTGGGGCGTTCCAGTGCCGGGTTTGAGCTCCAGGAAGGCGGAACAGGCATGGCGTCCCTGGCGGCTTTCTTGCGCTCGCGAATGAGCTTGTTGCGGCTCAGATCCTCGATCTTCTGCTGGAACCTGGCCTTGCTCTCCAGCAGCTCCTCCTCGTCCTGTTCATCCAGTCCGCGCTGCTTAGTGTCCTTCAGGATCTGATCGTGTTGACGAAGCGTCAGGCCTTCCGCGTACTCCGGGTTGGTACAGGGCACATGGATGTAATCACCCTGTAGCTCGTCGTAGACCCATACCGCACCCATATCCTCCGGGTCGTAACGCACTGACACGTCATATCGCTCTGTCGAGCGTATGCGCAAAAGCCCAAGTTCCGCCGAGTTATAGAACAGGTGATGAACCTGCACGCCCTGGTGGGAAAGTCGGCGGGTCGTTTCCTTGGTGAGGATCAAGTTCAGCTGTATCAGGCTCTCAGGCAACATTGGCTCCACCATACCGAGTCCAGCCCTCCACATGGCTGAAGGCATTCGATGCGTGGTTCTGTGCACCTCTTGGTGGTAGATATCGATGATCCACTCATGGATAAGCGATTTCAGATCAGCCAGAGTTATGCGTGCCATGTCGGCAGAGTTGTAGTCACCACGATGCGCGATGTTGGAGAATGTAGTGCCGGGAATACGGTGGCAGACCGCACGGTTTAACGTGCCCAGAAAGCGTTCCACGGCCCCTTTGTAGTGGGGTTGCTGTTTGGGGCAGAACTGAAGCTCAATATTGAGCTCCGCGCAGACGCGCCGCAGCTGATGGGAATGAAACTCCAGGCCGTTATCGCAGATCAGCGTGTGGGGAATCCCGTACGCTGGCCATTCATGGTGAATATCCGGGTACTGCTCTTTGACGTAGGCTTTGGACAGAATCGCGTGACGTAAGGCCCTCATCACCGAAAGTTCAGAGGGTGGCTCAAACCCGATGGAAAAGCCCAGGACCATCCGCGAGTGGCGGCAGAGCAGGAGGGTCAAAGTAGGGCGGCCATCCGCCAGGCCTGTCCGCTCGTTAATAACAATCACATCCAGAGGGGTATGATCGACTTCCACCCGCTCTAGGATGTGGTGCGTCACTGCACCGGCGCCGGTTGCCCGAAAATGCTTATCGGCGACACGCTTTCCCTCTCTGGCGGCCATCGCATCGTATTTATCGATCTGATCTACGATTCGGTAGAACTGGGCGCGGCTTGGAAATGTCAGCGGTTTTAGCCTCAGTCCATTAAGCTCGTTCATACGATGGCAGAAAGCGTCATAAACCGCTTTTACTGGTAGCCTTTCCCTAGTAAACCATAAACGCTCGACGAGGCTGTGTAGCTCACTCATCACCTCTTTGGAAAATGTTCTTCGCGGTGACGACTTTTGGACCTTTGGCGCCACCGACATTAGATCCTGTCCAGAGTCGAGCCATGTCTTCCACCACCGATAGACAGTCTTTGGATGCGGTGGGGCGGTATCGTCTATAGACTTGCTGGCTTCCGCTATGGCCGCGTTCAAACCTTTAGCGGTCGGCTTATCGCCACAGTGTTGAATAGCCGCTTTGATGTACTCGTGCTTCTTCAATACTTCCTTACGCTCGACGCCCGATAGTCGAAGGAGATCTGCCCGAGTTCTGCTCGTCCGAGATACAGTGGGAGCACTCTCTCTGCTGTTGTCCGCACTTAAACCTTGCAGAACCAGCTCCCCGGACGATAACAGCCCCACCAATTCCGGCTTGCTTTTGCGAAGTATTGCCCCGTCACACAAACGCTCCAGGTAACAGTCGCCTTCGACCAGAATCCTGTCGATTCGGTAGGGCACACTATTCAAAGTCAGGTGCAGTCCGGTATGAAAAGAGACGACTTTCATGTCCGATACCCTCCGGTAAATGCAGTGTTGTGGTAGATGAAAAAGGTGTGAAAAGATCGACGTGTAGCGCTCTCTGGGCAAGCAGCGCATAGACCAGTGGTGGCGAGTTCAGTAGCGCTGCTAACTGCTCGAAAGTGGCGGAGCCTGCAGTAGCGATCCAATGGACTACGCGCTGACGAACCTCATCTGATACCTGAATCCGTTGATGCGCTCTAAGCAGCTTCAGATTGAGCTGCAAGGTGGGGTGGTAAAGCTCTACATCGGTGATAACACCAAATTGCCGACCATTCAGCTCCCAGAATCTGGCTATCTGCTGAAGCCGCCGCTTGATATCAGCGTCTTCGAGTTTGGCGAAGGGTTTAACCTCCAGATAGATCGATCTGCCATCCTGGAAGTGAAGTTCGAAATCAGGCGTGTACCGGCGCATCTGGCCGTCGCACTCAAAGTAGACCGAAATAGGCTGCTCTCGGTAACCGACAACATCCGGCGAGAACTCGAAGAGGGCGCAGGCCTTCTGCTCAAGCTGAGATTCCCAGGCCACAAGCCGGTTGTTCTTGGTGGATGGGTAGAAACCGACAACTCTTCCGGTTGTCGGTCGAACAGGCTCCCGAGCCCGCATTTCTTTGCGCAGCGGCCCGGATTTCAGGCGTAGCTGTGCTTCCTGCCGTGTGCCGAGAGGCACAACAGTGCTTTTTGAAGACATGTGTACCCCTTACTCTTGCGAGTAACGAAGTTAAATGACTGGTTTAATGTCTAGGCGGGTCGATTGACGGGCAGGGAGCAAGCAAGGATACTTAGATTTCCGACGTCGTAAGTACTCTTACTTGCGCCATGGCGGGACAATCCACCCGGTGCGTCCCGTTATATCTACATAGCGATACCCTCCTGTGAGCCAGAACCTAGTCCCAACACCTTCCGTATGATCAGCACCTGATCTCCGCTCAGCGTTCCCAGATGGCGCTTCAGATCGTGGACCATCTCAAACTCGTCCTGCGACATGCCTTCCGGCAAACGGAACGTCATCTCGGAAAGTTCTACGGAGTGCCAAAGTCGCTCTTGCTCCTCCCGAGACAAGTTTAGATTATTGATTAGTCGCTTGAGTACAGCTGTTGACGGCGGCCCTTTGCGACCGTGTTCCAGGGTGCTGACGTAGCAAGGGTTGATCCCCATCAGGTCGGCAATCTGCTTCTGTTGTAGCCTACGGCTACGTCTGAGACTCTCGAGGTAGGTACCAAACGGCGTCATGAGCATTAGTTCTGATATGGAGCATTTATTGTTCTGATTATAGATACCGTCACTACATCGTCAACGGCGATTAAAAAATAAATCCTTTTGATATCAATATGATAGATATCGATTGTCAAAAATAGGTATTTTGATGATTTGTTGTATTGTGTATCCTGTGCCCAATAGAAGACAAAGCACTGCAAAGGATTGAAATGCGCTCAGACATTCTTATCAGAGAAGCACTGGAAAAGTGCGAAGTCCTGAAGAAAGCAAGCCTCTGGCCTAACGAATCAAGAATGCGGCCACGTGCTTGGCTGGATAATTTCGATGATGAGGACAAGAGTACTGCTGCTTATTTATTAAGCAAATTTACTTTTTACAACAATGATTTAACGGAACGCCTTTTAAAGGCCTCTTACCAATCGATAGGGGATGGGCTTCCCAAAAAACCTTCCAGCTCTGGAGGGAACCTTATAGATGCTCTCGAATCGGCAATATTAGTACCCATCTCTGGAGAGAAACCTAATCCAACTGACTCCGGCTACCTATTTTGCAGAAAAGCGCGCCAAATACTCCGAATCCCGGAAGAAAGAATAAAAAATCTCGATGAGTCGGTTGAACATGCAGCTAAAGGCGATACCGTAATACTTCTCGATGATTTTATAGGTTCCGGAGATCAGTTTTTAGAATCTTGGAAGCGTACCTATAACGGCCACTCTTTAAAGTCGTTAATCGAAAAAAATTATTTCGAAGCCATATATATAACTTTAGTTTCTACTGACTATGGTTTAAATGAAATAAAAAAAAATGCTCCCCAAGTATCTGTATGCTGTCCACATATTTTATATAAAGAATCTACTATTAGTCATATTTTGGACAAAAATGACTCAACAAGTCAAAAAGTCAAAAACCTACTAGAGAAGTATTCTCCTCGCCTAACACCTAAAGATCATTATATGTGCCATCCTCCGTATTTAAGATACGGATATAAGATGAGAGGTTTAATGCTAGGTTTTGATCACTCCATCCCCGATGCCACATTACCAATATTTTGGTCACCAGGTAATAATTGGGAGCCGTTAATTGAAAGAACATAAAAACGACGCTAGCGCTTTACAGCTTCTTTTCAATGAAAACAGAGCTGAGTGGCCAAGCGAGAAATTCAAAGAGATATTCGTAGAGCCAACGTACCTACAAAAACTCGTAAGTATGCGCCCCTGCATACTGGTGGGTGGTAGAGGCACTGGTAAAACAACTGCTCTACAATCACTTAAGTACGACTCTAGCTTAGAACGACTAAGCTCCTCCGGACTAGGTTTTGGAGATTTGGAGTACTTAGGTATTCATTTAAGAATGAATAAGAATAGAGTGCGCGCTTTTTCGAATGGTGGCATTGATATAAATTTATGGTCGAAAATATTTGCCCACTATTTTAACCTATTAGCATGTCTAGAACTGACAAAGATGACAATATGGCTTGAGGAAATAACAGGTCAGACATTACAGTCAGAATTTATAGATCAAATCCTAGTAGAGTTTGACATATCAGAAAAAATAATTAAGTCAGAAGAACTTAAAGTAAGACTACAGCGCGAAATTTCTAAGCTTCAAGTATGTGTTAATAATCCCAGTAAGCTTCAGGAAATCACACTATCAATTGCGGAATCTCCTCTTCGAGTTTTTGCTGAAGCTCTCCGAAATTCTGGATTAGCTCCCAATAAAATTATTTTTTGTTGTGTAGACGAATATGAAAACTTACTTGATTACCAACAGGGTGTAATAAATACATACATAAAGCACGCCGAGCCTCCTTTATCTTATAAACTGGGTGTCAGAAAAAACGGCTTAAGAAATCGAAACACATCCGATTCTTCAGATATGTTAAGAACACCGGATGATTATTCAGAAATAGAAATTGCAGAAGAGGGGTTCGAGTACTTTGCTAGAGCCGTTGCTGAAAAGCGATTAGAATCTGCTAAGTTAAATGGTATTAATATACCTACCAATCTTAGTGATTTTTTAGAAAACCTTAGTTTCAAAGATGAAGCGTTACTACTCGGTGCAGAAAGAGTATCGAAGGTAGTTCTATCAGAACTTCGGGAAAAAAACTCAGAATTGTTTGAAACCTTCAAGCATAAGCCTCATAGCGAAACTTATTTTCTTCAGTACTGGAAAGAAAAAGAAAATGCAGATATTCTCGACTTAGCACATGATTGGGTTGATAACGAAGTTTCTTGGAAAACCAGAATTAGCAATCATGGTTATGCAAGTTTATTCTGGCTTTCGCATGGTAACAAAGGTGCAAGAATAAAAAAATATTATTGTGGAGACAAAGTATTTATAAGCTTGCCTGCAGGAAATATACGTTATTTCCTTGAACTCATCGATAATGCAATCAACTATCAGCTTGAAGAAATAAATTATAAATTACCTTCGTCTGAATTTCGGTTATCTCCTAAATCACAAACGCTTGCAGCTAGAGATGTTGGTAAGAGAAGACTAGACCAACTTGAAGGTCTTGCTGATCGAGGAGTCCAGCTGAAGCGGCTAGTTTTAGGTATTGGTAAAGTATTCTTCGAATATGCCCGCTCTCCCTTAGGTAGAACACCAGAAACAACTTCATTTATCGTTAGTGGAGAAAGTAAGGATATTTCTAGCATCACCGAATTATTAAACGAAGGTGTTGGTCATCTAGCTTTCGAAGTCACTCCAAGGACAAAAGCTACTACAAACCTCGAATTGAAAGATGATGAGTTCCGTCTACACAGAATTTTTAGCGCCTTCTTTGAAATATCTCACCGAAAGAAAAGGAGAATTACTTTTAATTCTAAAGACTTATTAGGAATTCTTGATAACAAGCCAGCCAAAGCAATCGCATCTCTTCTTGAAGGGGAGGAGCAAGCGGACATAGAAGATTTACCAGAACAGCTTGCTTTCTTTTCCGCATTCTATAACGAGGCTGGAAAATGAATAATATAGATATCTTTCCTAAGCCCGATACAAGAACGCGTAGATTTTACGACTTGAAAATCGATGATTTACTCGAAGATGAAACAGTTTTAATTGCAAAGATCCCTACAGACAATCGTGGAATCATCCCTTTATGGGATGATTTAAAGAAAAAAAAATCTCAAAATATAATTGAGATAGAGAAGCTAAACCAAGAGAAAATAGCGTTTCATTTTAATAACAATAATTCAATTGAGGTTTTATTAACTGATACAGAAAAATTATTAAACATACTCGCTCGTAATAAAATTTTAATTGACGTTTCAGGCCTTCCTCATAATGTCTGGGCTCCAATATTAAAATGCCTATTAGAAAATAATTTTTCATTTAGAGTTCTATATACTGAAGCTGAATCCTATAGATTACATCCTAGCCCCGCTTCAGAAACTCTTTTTGACCTTAGTATTGAATATGGCGGACTAGCTCCTCTGCCAGGTTTCGCAAAGCTATCAGGGCCTGAAGATGACTCAAAATGTCTATATGTGGCCCTTTTAGGATTTGAAGGGAATCGCCCTGAACGACTCGTTCTACAATTAGACCCAGAGCCTAAAGTAGTACCTATTATTGGTGTTCCTGGATTTAAGATAGAATTCCCAGCGTTCACGGTATCATGTAACAGAAACTTGTTAGAAGAATATAGAGCATTCTCTGAGTTGAGGTTTGCGAGGGCTAGCTGTCCTTATGAAGCTTTCGAAGCATTACAGTCAATTCATAAAGACTTCCCTGATTATTACATGTATATTGCACCAGTAGGAACTAAGCCTCATGCTATCGGCGCTATCTGGTATTCCATACTTAACCCAGATACGACTGAAATCATGTACGACTTTCCAATTCATAAAAAGGAAAGGTCAGATGGAATAGGACTTATACATATTTATAACTTCTCATAGCACAATGAATATTGAACTTGATCGTTACTACACACCGTCAAATGTAGCTGACATAATTTTAGACAAAAGCTCGTTTAGCAGAGCTGACTCTTGTGTGGACTCAACCTGTGGATCTGGCAATTTGTTGAGTGCTGCCACACGACATTTTGGCACAGCAAGGTGTATTGGCCTTGATCAAGACAAACGGGCCATCGCAAAGTTACGCAAAGAAAACCCTGACTGGATTCTTTCAACCGCTAATCTTTTAAATAAGAATAGCTACATAAAAACCTTAGCATTTAACAGTTCTAGAACATGTGACCTATTGGTTTTAAATCCACCTTTTAGTCATTGTGGAAAAAAATATATTGAGATTGACTACGCTGGATCAAAACTAAGAACCAGTATAGCGATGGCCCATATAATAAAAAGCTTTGAGATTTTTAAGCCTCAAAATGGCGCTATAATAATTGTTCCAGAATCTTTACTTTATTCTGAAACAGACTCTTCAGCTAGAAAAATACTAGCTGATAAGTATCAAATGAAAGAAATTCTTGAGCTCGAATGTACAACCTTTAGAGGTGCCAGAGTGCATTCTGTCGCCATTGAAATATTATCTGGAGCCTCCACATTACTTAATAATTACAGCCCCATCCAAAAAGAAATAATTAGATCTAAGTTTATAAGAGGAAATCTTCCTGTATATAAAAAACAGGTTGATGATAACGGCACGCCATATATTCACTCTACCGACCTCAAAAATTTAATATATCCGGATAGTTTAAGTAGCCTTATTAAAGTAAAGCCACTTGGTGATAATTTAATAAAAGGCTATGTGATACTTTTTCCAAGGGTTGGTTTTCCAAAGATAGAAAATATTATTCCCATTGAAATCAAGGATAAAACACAGCTCTCTGACTGTGTACTATCTTTAGTATTTGAAAACTATTCTGATGCTTTAGAAGTAGAAAAAAGAATTAAATCAAAATGGGAAGGCTTTCTACATTTATACCGTGGCACAGGAGCCAGGTACACTACGATCTCTAGAATGATTCCATTTTTAAATTCAATTGGGATTACGACAACATAGGAAGTTATCGAATACGTGCTCTCCCATCTCACTTAAATGAGACGGGAGAGCACGTATATGAGACGTCAGATCACGTTAGATGAGATCCGACATCGAAGAATCAAACGTCCAGATTGGCTACGTTCAACGCGTTGGCTTCAATGAAGTTACGGCGCGGTTCTACTTCATCACCCATCAGAGTAGTAAACAACTGATCGGCAGCAATGGCGTCATCAATAGTCACCTGCAGCATGCGGCGTGCATTCGGGTCCATCGTGGTTTCCCAGAGCTGATCCGGGTTCATCTCGCCAAGACCCTTATAACGCTGAACAGAGTTGCCTCTGCGCGACTGCTCCAGCAGCCACTGGATACCGGCCCCCAGTTCATTGAGCGGGAAGCGACGTTCGCCACGCTGAAGGTAGGCGCCATCTTCGAACAGTGACTGCAGTTCATGACCGAGTGATACGATGGACTGGTAGTCACGAGAACGGAAAAACTCCGAATCAAGTGTATAGTCGGAATCAACCCCGTGCTGAATGATCTTGATGACCGGAAGGTAGAGGCTGTGCTCACGATCCAGCTTCAGGGTGCACTCATAGCGTTCACCACCATCTACGTAAGTAGACAGGGCTTCACAGAGCTGCTCCGACCATTGTTGTACCTGCTCGGATGATGACAACTGCTCAAGTGTCAGAGTCGGCAAGTACAGCAGTCGCTTCAATACCTCATACGGATAGACGCGACTCAATCGCTCGCACATGCGCTCGACCTGACGATAACGGGTAATCATCGACTCCAAAGCCTGACCAGAGATGGCAGGAGAGCCTTCACCCGGGAACAGGCTGGTACCGTCAAGAGCACCCTGGAGCAAGTAGTTATCAAGCGCTTCGTCATCCTTGAGGTATTGCTCCTGCTTGCCTTTCTTGATTTTGTAGAGCGGCGGCTGGGCAATATAAATATGACCGCGCTCAATCAATTCGGGCATCTGGCGGAAGAAGAAGGTGAGCAGCAGGGTACGGATATGCGAGCCATCCACGTCCGCATCCGTCATGATAATGATGCTGTGATAACGCAGCTTGTCGGCATTGAACTCTTCACGTCCGATACCACAGCCCAGTGCCGTAATCAGCGTGCCAACCTCGGCAGAGGTGAGCATCTTGTCAAAACGCGCCTTCTCGACGTTAAGGATCTTGCCCTTGAGCGGCAGGATTGCCTGCGTGCGGCGATCACGCCCCTGCTTGGCAGAGCCTCCTGCGGAATCACCCTCCACCAGGTACAGTTCAGAAAGGGCCGGGTCCTTTTCCTGACAGTCAGCCAGCTTGCCTGGCAAGCCCGCCACATCCAGCGCACCTTTACGGCGAGTCATTTCACGCGCCTTGCGGGCCGCTTCACGCGCACGCGCAGCATCGATCATCTTCTGAACAACAGCCTTAGCATCCTGCGGGTTTTCCAGCAGATAGGCATTCAGTTCAGAAGCCATCAACTGTTCAACCGCCGTTTTCACTTCGGAAGAAACCAGTTTGTCCTTGGTCTGTGACGAGAACTTGGGATCGGGAACCTTGACCGAAATAATCGCCACCAGACCTTCACGGCTGTCATCACCACTGGTGCTGACCTTGCCATTCTTGTTCAGCTGCTCAGACTCAATGTAGCTGTTGAGGCAGCGGGTCAGTGCCGCACGGAAGCCCGACAGGTGGGTACCGCCATCACGCTGCGGGATGTTATTGGCAAAGCAGTGCAGGCCTTCCTGGAAGCCGTCGTTCCATTGCATCGCCACTTCAACACCTACGCCATTTTCATGCATGGTGTTGAAATGAAAGATCTTATTGATCGGTGATTTGTTCTGGTTGAGAAACTCAACAAATGCCGCAAGGCCACCTTCATATTCAAACACTTCTTCACGGCCGCTGCGCTCATCCTTCAGGCGAATACGAACGCCTGAGTTAAGGAAGGACAATTCACGCAGGCGCTTGGCCAGGATGTCATACTGGAAGCTGATGTTGGTGAACGTCTCTTCAGACGGCTTGAAGCGTACAATCGTGCCGGTCAGGTCTGTTTCACCCACCACACGCAAGGGCACTTCGGGTACACCGTGATGATAGATCTGCTCGTGTACCTGCCCCGCACGCCGAATGGTCAGCTTAAGCTCCGAAGAAAGCGCATTCACAACAGATACGCCCACACCGTGAAGACCACCTGATACCTTGTAGGTGTTGTCGTCGAACTTGCCACCGGCGTGCAGCACCGTCATGATCACCTCAGCCGCCGATACACCTTCTTCCTTGTGAATATCAGTAGGGATGCCACGGCCGTTGTCAGACACGGTAACGCTCTCATCCGGGTGGATGATTACGGCAATCTCGGAGCAGTGACCGGCAAGCGCCTCGTCAATGCCATTGTCGACCAGCTCGAATACCATGTGATGAAGGCCGCTGCCATCATCGGTATCGCCTATGTACATGCCCGGTCGCTTTCTGACCGCATCAAGCCCCTTCAGGACCTTGATACTGGACGAGTCATAATTCTGGTTTTCACCACTCATGTTTGATCTCCTGGCGCACCCCTGTGCGTTAACGTACCGGATTCCACCCTGAACAGTGCAACATCAGTCTCAGGCTGCCAGACCCGACTCAATAGGTCCGGATCCACACAGGTGATAAAGCACTGATTGGCACTCGCCTCTAAAAATTCGCAGAACTGCCGGCAGTGACGCTCATCGAGCTCGGCCGGCAGGTCATCGATCAAGTAAATACAGGCACGGTTGTTGAGGCGATGAAACAACGCACCCTGGGCCAGCCTAAACGCACTGACCACCAGTTTTTTCTGTCCGCGTGACAGCCGATCAGCTGCATTCAGACTGCCTGTCTTGAAGCGCAGGTCAGCACGCTGCGGCCCCAACGAGGTAAAGCCCTGACGCAGATCGCGCTCAAGATTTTCAGTCAGAAGGGCTTCGAGGCCCCGCTTGCGATCCCAGCCGGGACTAAACAGCAGGCGTACCTCGACACCCTGTAACAGTGCGCTCAGGGCCTGCTCAAACCCGGGCCTGAGCTGCTCAATATAGAGCTGCCGAAGAGCCGTCATCTGCTCTGCATAGTGAACGAATTCAGCATCCCAGGTTTGCCTCACGCGAGGATCGATTTTACCACACTTCAGCAGTGAATTTCGCTGCTTGAGGATACGCCTGAAACCACGCCACAAGCGGATAAAGGCAGGATCGAAATGAAAGGTACCCCAATCAAGAAACTGTCGCCGAATACCCGGACTGCCATCAAGCAAATCGAAGGTATCACTGTTGATCACCTGTATCGGCAGAAGCTCGGCAAGAGCCGCGGCATCAAGGCTTTCACCGGCATAACGCACACGCACGTCGGCATCCAGGCTGCGCTCGACACCCAGGGGCTTCACCTGTCCGGTACCCAGCGAATCGGTTTGGGCAAACACAAGTGCACGCGTTTCTCCCTCCTGCACCAGATGACGAAACTGGTTGCCGCGAAAGGAACGGGTCAGGCCCAGAAAGTGAATCGCTTCAAGCACACTGGTTTTGCCACTGCCATTATCACCATACAGAATATTGATTCGGCTGAGCCGATCTGCAGTAACATTGGTCAGGTTACGGATGTGCTGGATACGGAGCTGTTTGAGGGGCATCGGGAGATACAGACAGGGGGCCGAAAGGCCCCCGAAAACGGTCACATGCGCATCGGCATGACGACGTAGAGCGCATTGGGTTCGTCGTAGCCGCGAATCAGCGCGCTGCTGTTGGAGTCCAGCAGAGTGAAACGCACAACATCGGAGTTAAGGATCGACAGTACATCAAGCAAGTAGTTGACGTTGAAGCCGATCTCAAGCTGTCCACTCTGATAGTCGACGGCCACGGTTTCTTCCGCTTCTTCCTGTTCCGGGTTATTGGCCATGACCTGCAAGTAACCATCAGTCAAGGTCAGGCGAACGCCGCGGTACTTTTCATTCGACAGAATGGCGATGCGACTAAAAACCTGACGCAGCTCCTGGCGGTCTCCCAGCAGCTCCTTGTCGCCATTGCGCGGAATGACGCGCTGATAGTCCGGAAACTTGCCGTCAACCAGTTTAGAGGTAAAGGTAAAGTCACCAACATTGGCACGGATATGGTTGGCCCCGATCACCAAGCGCACACTTTCGTCACCGCCTTGAAGCAGGCGTGCCAGTTCAAGAATACCCTTGCGCGGCACAATGATCTGCTGCTGAGAGCTGCTGTCGGTCTCAACCGGACATACCGAGGTGGCCAGCCGGTGGCCATCGGTGGCAACACTGCGCAGCTCGCCTTCCTTGACCTCCAGCAGCATCCCATTAAGGTAGTAACGCACATCCTGCTGCGCCATGGAAAAACCGGTCTGATCGATCAGGCGGCGCAGCGAGGACTGCGGCAACTTAAGCTCAAACGTCTCAGGGCTGTCTTCAACGTTAGGGAATTCCTGCGCCGGCAGCGTCGACAAGCTGAATCGGCTCCGCCCAGACTTGATCATCATCTTCTGGCCGCTGAGCTCGAACTCGATACGTGCGTCATCAGACAGCGATTTACAGATATCCATCAGCTTGCGTGCCGGCACGGTAACGGAACCGGCTTCTGCAGGCTCATCCAGCTGCACACGGCCCACCAGCTCGACCTCTAGGTCGGTGCCGGTCAGTGAAAGCTGATCGCCTTCGGCCGCCAACAGAATATTGGACAATACCGGCAGCGTCTGACGGCGTTCCACAACTCCCGCCACCAGCTGCAGTGGTTTAATGAGCGCTTCTCTGGATATAACAAGTCTCATGATTCTGGCTACCCTGTCAGGATCCTGTACTACGCCGTCAGATGACGCAGCAGATTTTTGTAGTCTTCGGCAATATCGGTATCGGTTTCACGCAACTCTTTGATTTTACGACATGCATGCAACACCGTCGTGTGGTCGCGACCACCGAAGGCGTTACCGATTTCGGGCAAACTATGGTTGGTCAGTTCTTTCGCCAAACTCATCGCCATCTGGCGTGGCCGCGCCACTGAGCGGCTGCGACGCTTGGAGAGCAAATCAGCCACCTTGATCTTGTAGTAGTCGGCCACAACCCGCTGAATATTATCAATACTAACCTGTTTGTCCTGTAACGCCAGCAGGTCTTTGAGTGATTCCTTGATAAAGGGAGTATTGATGGTGCTGCCCGTGAAGTGAGCATTTGCTATCACTCGTTTCAAAGCACCTTCGAGCTCACGCACATTGGAGCGAATTTTCTGTGCCAGGAAGAAAGCAGCATCGTCAGGCAAATTGACCCGCGCTTCCTGCGCCTTCTTCATCAGGATGGCCACACGGGTCTCAAGCTCCGGTGGTTCGATTGCAACGGTCAGCCCCCAGCCGAATCGTGACTTGAGCCGTTCTTCAACGCCGTGAATTTCCTTCGGATAGCGGTCGCTGGTCAGAATCATCTGCTGACCACCCTCAAGAAGGGCATTGAAGGTATGGAAGAACTCTTCTTGGGAACGCTCTTTGCCGGCAAAGAACTGAATATCATCGATCAGCAGGGCATCAACGGACCGGTAGTACCGCTTGAAGTCATTGATTGCGTTCAGCTGCAGTGCCTTGACCATGTCAGCAACAAAGCGCTCGGAGTGAAGATAGACAATACGCGCATTCGGGTTGCGCTTGAGCATTTCGGTCCCGACCGCATGCATCAAGTGGGTTTTACCCAAACCAACGCCACCATATATAAACAGCGGGTTGTAGGAACCACCCGGATTGTCTGCAACCTGTTGTGCAGCCGCCAGGGCCAACTGGTTGGACTTACCCTGCACAAACGATTCGAAAGTGAACATCGGATTAAGGTTGGACTGATGACGCACGCTGCCTTCAACTTCAACGCGACGCCCACCCATTGAGTTCATAACAAGGCCCGAATCGACCGGTTCCTGCTGATCGAAAAAGCCCATCTGGGGAGTGGGCTCATCGCTCCATTCGTCAGCGCCTGCCTGATCGTCGGCCATAACATCCGGGGATGTCGTCTGCACGGGCGCTGCGGCAGGCGCAGCAACCGCAACGGGCTGGTGCTGTGACGCAACTGGAGCAGCGGGAGGAGAGGGCGCACGCTGAACAGTCTGAGCAGCTTGCGCAGACTGACGACGGCTTCGGGTCGGGGCGGTACGATGCCGGGGTGTAGCCGCCATCGCTGCACTCTGCCCGGAGACATCCAGACGCACCTCGGTGCTCATGTCACCGGTGACTTCCGAAACCGCCTGCTGAATGCGGGCCAGAAACTTGTCCGCAACCCAGTCACGCACGAAACGGTTCGGCGCCAGCAGCAAAAGCTCCTGCGAAGCATCATCCTGAGCCCGCAAGGGCCTGATCCAGGTATTGAATTGTTGGGCAGGGAACTCCTGCTGGAGACTTCTCAGGCACTGTTCCCAAAGCTCTACCGACATCCGTTTACTCCCAACCGCTCAGGCCTTAGAGTCCCGGGGGATCACAAAAATTCGAAGAGGAACATTCTAGCGCCTAAGGCAGTGGTTATCCACAGTTATACTAGATTTTGTGTAAAAAATGCCGACCATGCGCCAAATCGGTATTTACCCCCACGCCAGCACTAAAACTGGACGCGGCGTGAACAAAAAAAGGGTTAAAAACAGCTTTGCCATGTAGTTATAAACAAAACATCCTATTGTTTTTATAGAAAATAAAGTACTTATATACAGAATTACACAACTTCATCACCAACAGGATACAGTTGCCATGGCCCGCGTCTGTTCCAGACAGTCGTTTAGGCCAGAGCCTGCATCCAGTGATCGATAGCTCGTGCAATTCACACCTCGCCCCAAAAAGTGTTTGCAAGATAACCAGCAATCCCCTAGAATTTCGCGTCTTGATTTTATACCCCGTGGATTATCAGCCACCTCACGTACATCAGTGTAAGTAGGACTGAGGCAATGAAAAGAACATTTCAACCCAGCGTTTTGAAACGCAAACGTAATCACGGTTTCCGTGCTCGCATGGCAACTGCAAATGGCCGCCAGGTTCTGAACCGTCGTCGCGCTAAAGGTCGTAAGCGTCTGTCTGCTTGATTCAGATTCTGAATAAGGTCGCATGACTGAATGACCGATTTCCGATATCCCCGCCGTCTGCGACTGCTGACGAGCGGGGATTTCTCGCGTGTATTTGACCGCGCAGATGTCAAAGTACCGGACCAGCACCTGCTGATTCTGGCCCGCCCCAATGATCTTGGTTATCCCAGGATCGGATTCGTAATCTCGAAGAAAAATGTCCGTCGGGCGGTGAAACGTAACCGCGTTCGGCGTATCATTCGCGAGTCTTTTCGCCTGCATCAGCATGAACTCCCGGCACTGGATATGATTATTCTCGCTCGCAAGGGCCTGGATACTCTTGAAGGCACTGAGTTGAATGCCGTTATCAGGCGTTGTTGGTCGCGTGCCGGCAAGAAAGCGCGAAAGCTCACATAACAAACTGATGGTTCTACCACCATGGATGTACAGCGAGTCATACTGATTGCCGCTCTGGCACTGGTATCCTACCTGATGGTATTGCAGTGGAACGAGGATTACGGTCCCTCCCACCAGCCTGAACAACAGGTCACCAGCTCTTCCGCCTATTCCACTGACCCGGCATCAGCCGTTTCAGAACTGCCACAAGCATCCGATGCTGCGGCAAGTGCGGATATTCCCCAGACCGGAACAGCTGCAGAGGGTGCCGCCCAAGCATCTGCCGCCAGCCTGATCAAGGTCCGCACTGACGTGCTCGAACTGCTGATCGACCCACGCGGTGGCGACATCATTCAGGCCGCTCTGCCACAACATCAGGGGGCACTGAATTCAACTCAGCCCTTTGTCCTGCTGGAGCAGAATGCCAACCGTACATATGTCGCTCAAAGCGGCTTGATCGGGCCCGACGGGCCTGATGCCAATGTCACGGGCAGGCCGCTTTACACCAGCGCTCAGACTGAATACACACTGGAAAACGATACCCTGACCGTGGATCTTGGCCTCACCACCGACAAGGGTGTTGAAGTGACCAAACGCTTCACCTTTTTCCAGGGTGAATACCGGGTTGGTATGGAATACCTGATCAAGAACCCGACAGAAACACCTTTCCAGGGTGTGCTCTTCGGCCAGATCAAGCGTGATGGCTCGAGTGACCCCTCACAGCAGAACAGCATGGGCATGCAGTCCTATCTGGGCGCTGTTTTCTCCACCGCCACAAACAACTACCAGAAAGTTGATTTCGGCGATATGGATGATGAGAGGTTCAATGTCTCCAGCCCTGACGGCTGGGTCGCCATGGTTCAGCACTATTTCCTCAGCGCATGGATACCGGAACCGGGCACCGAATACACCTACCAGTCCCGCAAGCTGAACGGCAATTACATTGCAGGATTCCTGTCGCCCACCTTTACAGTGTCCCCAGGACAGTCTGAAACCGTCAGCGCCACTTTCTATGCCGGCCCCAAGGATGTTGACCAGCTCAAGCTGATTGCTCCTGACCTAGACCTGACCATCGACTACGGCTGGCTGTGGTGGATTGCCTCCCCACTGTACATGCTGCTGAAGTGGATTCACTCACTGGTTGGCAACTGGGGCCTTGCGATCATTGGCATCACCATCATCGTCAAGGCTGCGCTGTTCCACCTGAACGCCAAGGCGTTCCGCTCGATGGCAAAAATGCGCAAGTTCGGCCCTGAAATGGCACGCCTGAAAGAACTCTATGGCGACGATCGTCAGAAGATGTCTCAGGAAATGATGAAGCTGTACCAGAAAGAGAAGATCAATCCGCTGGGAGGCTGCCTGCCGATTCTGGTTCAGATGCCGATCTTCATCGCTCTGTACTGGGTACTGATGGAGTCCGTCGAACTGCGTCATGCCCCTTTCTACGGCTACATTCAGGACCTGTCGCAGATGGACCCGTACTTCATTCTGCCGATTCTGATGGGCATCACCATGTTCATTCAGCAGATGCTGAACCCGACACCGCCCGACCCCATGCAGGCGAAGCTGATGAAGATGCTGCCAGTGATCTTCACCTTCTTCTTCCTCTGGTTCCCGGCAGGTCTGGTTCTGTACTGGCTGGTGAACAACATTCTGTCGATTGCCCAGCAGTGGGTCATCAACAAACAGATCGAAGCAGGCAATGCTGCCAAAGACTAAAGGCATGCTCTGCAGGTAAAATGAAAAGGCTCCCACGGGAGCCTTTTTCGTTGTGTTAAGGAGACCACCATGCTCAGCAGTGCGCAGGACACCATCGCAGCCCAGGCAACGCCCCCCGGCCGAGGCGGTGTTGGGATTATCAGACTGTCCGGGCCCGATGCGCTTACCATCGCGCAACAGCTGCTGGGCTTTACACCAAAACCCCGTTACGCCCACTACACCCCGTTCCTGGATGGACAGGGCGAACAGCTGGACCAGGGCATTGCGCTCTACTTTCCCAATCCTCACTCCTTCACTGGTGAAGATGTGGTTGAACTGCAGGGGCATGGCGGTCCGGTCATCATTGACCTTCTGCTGCAACGGGTAATCGCCCTGGGCGCACGACTGGCACGCCCCGGAGAGTTTTCCGAGCGCGCTTTCCTCAACGACAAGCTGGACCTGGCCCAGGCAGAAGCCATTGCGGATCTGATCGACAGCTCGTCAGAGCAGGCCGCCCGTTGCGCACTGCGCTCACTGCAGGGCGCATTTTCCGAGCGTGTGCATGCACTGGTGGAGTCCCTGATTCAGCTACGCATCTATGTGGAAGCCGCCATCGACTTCCCAGAAGAAGAGATCGATTTTCTTGCAGATGGCAAGGTGCAGTCAGACCTGGCACTGATCCTCAAAAATCTGCAGCAGGTGCGTCAGGAAGCACGCCAGGGCAGTCTGTTGCGCGAAGGCATGAATGTAGTCATTGCAGGGCGCCCCAATGCCGGCAAGTCCAGCCTGCTCAACGCACTGGCAGGGCGAGACACCGCCATTGTCACCGACATAGAAGGTACAACACGCGATGTGCTGCGCGAGCATATCCATATTGATGGCATGCCGCTGCATATCATCGATACCGCCGGGCTCCGCGACGCCCCTGATGCTGTCGAGCGCATCGGTATTGACCGCGCCTGGGAAGAGATCCGCCGCGCCGACCGCATTCTGATGATGGTCGACAGCAGCCATTCAGCGACCACTGATCCCTCTCAGTTATGGCCCGAGCTGGCCGATCACCTTGACGACTTCAGCCATGTCACACTGATTCGCAACAAGGCCGACCTGACCGGCGAACCGATTGGCATGCGTCAGGAAGGTGAATACAGCCTGATTTCTCTAAGTGCCAAACAGGGGCTGGGAATTGATCTGTTGCGCGAGCATCTAAAGCAGGTAATGGGTTTCAATGCCACAACGGAAGGCGGATTCATGGCACGTCGCCGTCATGTCGATGCACTGGAACGCACTCGTCAGCTGCTTGAAACCGGAGCCGAACAGCTCGAAGCGCACGGAGCCGGCGAGCTGCTGGCCGAAGATTTGCGCCAGGCACAACAAGTACTCAGCGAGATAACCGGTGAGTTCAGCTCGGATGATCTGCTCGGCAGAATCTTCAGTTCATTCTGTATCGGGAAGTAAGACCAACTATCACGAAGGGTAAACGCAAGCAACGCATCACCAAATCTGATAAAACGGCAGCTGCAACCTCAAAGGGAATATTGATATGGTAAGAAATTTTACTATTTGTTTGGTCACAATCAGTACATCTAGTTTTGCTGCGAACTTTTGCCCAGACGGAACAATCGAGACTGTAGAGCTGATCACCCAACATGAGACAACCCTGCTTCCGGGCTCCCAAGGACTCAATATTCTCGGCGAGGGACGAGGTCAGGTTAAACACTATTTCAGCGTTGGCGGCGAAGAATACATACACGAAGACAGCGAGCGTCGTATCCCTACCGGTATTTTGGAAACGGGCGGGTTTGCCTATCGATGGGCCCCATTCGAAAAAGAGACCTGGCAGGTAGATGGCTACATCTATCGCTCTTCCAAAGGTGATAAACGGGACTACAACAAGCGAAGCCAAACAGAGCCTCGCGATCATAACCCCGCGGTAGCAATCGAAGATATATCCGCCAAGACAGACAATACCGATGTATTTGCAGGCCACCGGTGCCGAGTATCAACGAAAACGATTGCGTCAGGGGCAACCGTATCCAGCTGTAGCTTAAGAATTTATGGTCGCAACACACCCATAGACTGGCAAATTGTGCATGAAGGCGGATCAAAACAGACAAAACAGACGCTGTCACTGACCCAGAAATGTGTCGACACAGCTGTCTTTGAGATCCCCGAGCGCAACTGGCAGTGATAAGATTAGGAAGCCATATACATGATAAAAAAATATCAAAATACAACTTTAATACTGACTAACTGATAATTTTTACATCAAGGTTCAGATTTAAAATTAAACCTAAAATTTGACAAGAAAAATTTTAATTAATAGTTACTATTTTTTAGTATCAACGAGGCTGCGCAAGCCGCCTGATGGACTTCTCAACTTCAAAAGGATGTGTACATGAAAATGCCTAAGTTACTCCTTTCTCTCATTTGTGCACTTGCACTAAGCGGCTGCATTGATGTCAGCCTGGATTTCGATCTGAAATCGGAACAACTCGACATTCGTACTCTGCAGGGTGCTGATACAGGAAAGCCAGGCCCCAACCCAAATAAAAATTGTGAGCAACAGGGCGGGTCACTCACTTCTCATGCAGACGGAAGCACTGTTTGCCATCATGTCACTCAATTTTCAATTGACACATGGTTGCAAGAGGGAAAAGTCAGTTTTATCGATATCGGCAGTACAGAAAAATCCAAACCTATGCCGATTGATGTAGAAACCGAAGATGAAGGTGTTATCAAACTCGCACTTGACGTCAACACTTTCATTTCCGAGTTCAATGAGGACATGTTCCCACCTGATATGCCTGCTGAAATGCAACAGGCCATGATCAAAAGTCTTAAAGAAGAAGTTGGTAGTGAGGGTTTTCATATCGCTTTCACTGGCGAACAGGTAAAGGATACCAACGGTTCTTTGTCCAATAACGGCAAAACTGTCACCTTTAATATACCGATG
Organism: Marinobacterium sp. MBR-111; assembly: GCF_040547585.1. Lineage (NCBI taxonomy): Bacteria > Pseudomonadati > Pseudomonadota > Gammaproteobacteria > Oceanospirillales > Oceanospirillaceae > Marinobacterium > Marinobacterium sp. MBR-111. The sequence goes on along the minus strand of NZ_JBEPQA010000011.1, from coordinate 30,348 downwards.
CTCGATATAATAGACCCCGCCAACAAGCAGTCTCCAGACACCTATACTGCGGTTATCCGGGTTGATGAAATGCCTGAAAAATTATTGGCTCCTGTCACGTTTAGCGACTCGGAAGTTCGTAAGTTCATTTCTTCAGAACTAGACGGTAAACTTCCAGTGGGATGGCAAGCCGTTGTTGTTACGGCTGAAATAGCCGAAAACAAAGTATCAATGGTCAGTGACTATATTATTAATGATACTGCTCATAGATTTATGCTACCTGACAGCACCGCTTCAGAAAATGCACTGCTCAAGTTACATAATCAGATGTCTGAAGATGGGCTGGGTTGGCGCAAAGCGAAGCTGACATTAAAGCCGGAAGGCAGCTTGCGAATCGAACCTTTGGATTGAAAAATTAAAACGGTCATATTGACTTATTGACCCTACTGAGGCTACTCAGTAGGGTACTATCCGCTATTCAGGATGAACGCCTCCGTTTTATAACGACTGATAATCAGGAAGAATTAATCATGTCCAGAAACCGTCTGAACCTTTTAGCTTTAGTCACCTTATTCATGCATTTTTTTATCGCGGTGCCATCACAGGCCGAAGAGCAGCGGGCCAAACGCCCCTTTGCTGTGACAGATGTACCCGAAGCAGGCCTTCAAATATTTGTACCCGCGCGACCACAATGGAACTGGGAAACTCAACGCCGCCGTGATACCCATGCGATAATACTCAGTACACCTGAGGACTATTATCCACCCACAAGTATTGATATTGTCAGTGTGCCTGATATCACGATCAAAAAGGAACTTTTACCTTTGATTGCACTGAAATCTTTGGCAACTGTACGCAAGAGCGCAAGTGCCATGAATCCTGAAGTCATGCGAAAAATGGAAAAAGTAACCTATGGCGACATCGTAGGTTATGAAGAGCTTCTGTCTTTGAGATCTGAAGGGGTGGATTACGAAGCGCTCAGTTTTGCCGGTATGATGCCTTCAGGACGCTCCGTAGCTTTTTTTGCTGTTACCGCTCAGGGAAAGTCAGAACACATCCATCCAATGCTGACTAAAATAATCAGTAACTTGAAACCTCTTCCCAATAATTAAAAGGAAATACACTAATGGACGCCTATGTTGTAGGGAATTTACTGGGCCGCTTGCTGATGAGTGCCGCTATTGTTTACCTTGTGCTATTTGTAGTCGGGAAGTTTGACTTCAAGTTCGCTAACAAAAAATTGAAAAGTATTGGCTCTATCTTGGCCATAATGATTCTTTTTTTGTTGGGTTTGGCTGCAAACCATACAGGGTAGAACAATCAAAAAAACTGATATATTTGCACCATTCAGACGGCTTAATTGATTCTCCTTTTAGTGTGACAATAATTGCACTGAATCAGGAGGAGAAGAATGCCAGCCCTGCGTAACACAATAGAGTCCTATGGATTGATCAGCATCCTGCTGCATTGGCTGGTTGCGTTGACAGTGTTCGGTCTTATTGCCTTGGGGCTGTGGATGGTCGAACTGAACTATTACAGCCCCTGGTACAAGCTTGCACCATTCTGGCACAAGAGTATCGGTTTAAGTCTGGCCGCTGTTCTTGTTGCACGCCTTCTGTGGCGATTGACAAACCCTCAACCCAAGACACTTCCCAGCCATCGTCGCTGGGAGGTTCGTCTTGCCCATGCCGCTCATGCTCTGCTCTACTTCATGCTGTTTGCCATTCTGATCAGTGGTTATCTGATCTCGACCGCTAAGGGCCAGGGCATCAGTGTATTTGGCTGGTTTGAACTGCCGGCACTGATCACCGGGCTTCCTGGTCAGGCCGATCGCGCAGGGGCTGTGCATTACTGGTTGGCCATGGGCGTACTTGCGTTAGTAACCCTGCACATTCTGGGTGCGCTCAAGCATCATTTCATTGATCGTGACACCACCCTCATCCGCATGTTGAGGCCGGGGTCCACTCACACCAAGGAGAATCATAATGAATAAACTGTTTGCCGGTATGGCATTGGGTTCAATGCTGTCAATGTCTGCTGTGACAGCTCAGGCAGCGGAATATGCCATTGATATCGAAGGCCAGCATGCTTTTGTCAATTTCAAGATAAGCCACCTGGGCTACAGCTGGCTGTACGGCCGCTTCAATGAGTTTGACGGTCGATTCAACTGGGATTCCGAATCACCGGAAGACAGCAGTGTGAGCGTCAATATCAATACTGCCAGCGTGGATTCAAATCATGCCGAACGTGACAAACACCTGCGCAGCGCAGACTTTCTCAATGTGGACGCTCATCCCGTTGCACGCTTTGAGTCTACTTCTGTGACTGCGTCAGAGGATGGCGCGCTGGAGATCAAGGGTAACCTGACACTGAACGGCGCGACCCGCGAAGTGATCATTGATGCCCAACATCTGGGTGAGGGTGAAGACCCCTGGGGTGGATACCGCGCAGGTTTCGAAGGCAGCACCAGCATTCGCCTGAAGGACTACAATATCGATATGGATCTTGGCCCTGCTGCACAGGAAGTCGAACTGATTTTGAGTATTGAAGGCATCCGCCAGTAAGCTCTGCACAATCAAGGCCGGCACCGTCGGCCTTTCCACCTTCATTTCCCCCTGTTTTTATCGCTTTGCAGCGGCTTTAGCGTTTCTTGCTACTTACCCACAGGCAAAGCCGAATTTTTTTTCGGTATCTTACCCACATGTGTCACTGATTCCGGGCCTAACCCTGCTGGACATTTATTGACCGGCATTGTGATAGCCTGTGCAAAACAAGGGTTGGCTTTATGATAAACCCTCGTTATCCACAATCAAAGAATTCGTAATTTACTGTTTTTAAATAGATTAATGCTTTTACTCTGTTATCATGGCATAACTTACCAATCCCATCCTGCAATAAAACCTGCTCATGTTATACATACCACACACAGACTTATCAACAGAACTATCTTAATGATATTCAGCACTTGTTTGTGTTGTCGAAATCAATTCACAGCCAACGTACAGCTTGCTCTGCTCTTAACCACATGAATATACAATTCACACCAGCCTGTCCGGAAACTGTGTTCCTGTCCCGGAACCATCTGTGCACAAACGGTGGAACAATTCAGGCTGTGGATATAGTGCTGTTTTACACACAGCTCATCCCAAGGGCGTCACCAGTCACAAGGGCAAGGGTATACAGGGTTTGAAGATGTATAACCATATGAAATACATACGAAAAACCGTACTATCAACGGAAATGTGGCTGACCATACATAACAAACAATAATCATCTTTATATATAAACCTTACTTATCCTTACTTATATATAAGAAGAAAAAGAGCTGTTCAATATTTGACCATTTCCTGCAGCACTTCAGAACGCTATACTTGTCAGCCTTTTCACCCGACCCATGCGGTCAGTTCGACAACACAATCTGTGAGGCCTGTGCAGTGGATTACCCTGACCACTTTGATGTAATCGTGATCGGCGGCGGACATGCCGGAACAGAAGCCGCTTTGGCATCCGCACGCATCGGTGCCAAAACTCTGCTTCTGACACACAACATCGAAACGCTGGGTCAGATGTCCTGTAACCCAGCCATCGGCGGGATCGGCAAGAGTCATCTGGTGAAAGAGATCGATGCGCTTGATGGGGCGATGGCACGGGCAACTGATCGAGGGGGTATCCAGTTTCGGGTACTTAATGCCCGCAAGGGGCCTGCTGTACGTGCAACACGCGCCCAGGCTGATCGTATCCTCTACAAGGCTGCCGTTCGTTCGATACTGGAGAATCAGCCTAACCTGCATATTTTCCAGCAGGCGGCTGATGACTTGATCGTGGAAGGTGAACAGGTCAGGGGGGTAGTGACTCAAACCGGCATTCGTTTTCACGCACGTTCCGTGGTTCTGACTGCAGGTACCTTCCTCGGAGGTGTTATCCATATCGGACTGGATCATCATGCCGGTGGCCGTGCCGGTGATCCGCCTTCAATCCGTTTGGCACAGCGATTACGAGAATTGCCGTTACGGGTCGATAGGCTCAAGACTGGCACACCTCCGCGCATCGATGCCCGCAGTGTCGATTTTTCCGTCATGCAGCCTCAGCCGGGTGATACTCCAACACCGGTCATGTCTTTCATGGGCAGCCGGGATGAGCACCCACAGCAGGTCAGTTGTTTCATCACCCATACCAACGCCCGTACCCATGACATTATTCGTGGCGGGTTGGACCGGTCGCCCATGTATACCGGCGTGATCGAAGGGATTGGACCTCGTTACTGCCCCTCTATCGAAGATAAGATCAATCGCTTCGCGGACAAGGATCAACACCAGGTTTTTGTTGAACCTGAAGGCCTTACTACCCATGAGCTATATCCCAACGGCATCTCCACCAGTCTGCCGTTTGATGTACAGATGGAGCTGGTTCGTTCGATTCGCGGTTTTGAACATGCACATATCACCCGACCGGGCTATGCCATCGAATATGACTTTTTCAACCCGCAGGATCTGCGTCATACGTTGGAAACAAAACATATCAGTGGTCTTTATTTTGCCGGTCAGATCAACGGAACGACCGGTTACGAAGAAGCCGGCGCTCAGGGCCTGCTGGCGGGTTACAACGCAGCAGCACGCGCACTTGAGCGCGAGCAGTGGTATCCTCGCCGCGATGAAGCCTATATCGGTGTTCTGGTCGATGATCTGATCACGCTGGGTACCTCCGAGCCCTATCGCATGTTTACCAGTCGGGCGGAATACCGTTTGATTCTGCGTGAAGACAACGCCGATCTGCGCTTGACCGAAAAGGGGCGTGAACTGGGGCTGGTCGGCGATGAACGCTGGATGCGGTTCGAGGCCAAGCGCGAAGCGATGGAGCTGGAGCTGCAACGCCTGAAAAATACTTGGGTACATCCCGCTACGGTCGAAGCAGAGCAACTCAGCAGCCGTCTGAAAAGTGAGCTGACCCGAGAATACAATCTGGCCGACCTGATCAAGCGCCCCGAGTTGGGCTACAACGACGTGGCCTGGCTCAAGGGCGAGCCGATCAATGACGCTCAGGCTGCAGAGCAGGTTGAGATCCAGCTCAAATATTCCGGCTATATCGAGCGGCAAAAGACTGAAATCGAGCAGATGCGCCGCCAGGAAAACACTCGCTTGCCGGATGATTTCGATTACAGTCAGGTCAGTGGTCTGTCCAATGAGTTGAAACTCAAGCTGGGTCAACAGCGCCCGGAAACCCTGGCACAGGCTTCACGCATTCAGGGTATGACACCTGCAGCGATTTCGTTGCTGCTGGTATATCTGAAAAAACGCCAACTCAGCCATAACAGGACACAGGTGCAACATTGATGGATCGGTATCGCCACACGCTGGAGCAGGCGCTGAAACAACTGAAACTCGACCTCAACGAAACACAAGTCGAGCGCCTGCTGGCCTATCATCAATTGCTGGTGAAGTGGAACAAGGCATACAACCTGACCGCTGTACGTGATCCGCAGGAAATGATCAGCCGTCACCTGGTGGACAGTTTGAGCATTCTGCCCTGGATTGGCTCGGGACGTCTGCTTGATGTGGGCAGTGGCCCTGGTCTGCCCGGTATTCCGCTGGCGATCTGCCGTCCCAATCTTGATGTCACCACACTGGACAGTAATGGCAAGAAGACACGGTTTCAGCAGCAGGTGCGCATCGAGTTGGGGCTGGATAATCTGACCGTTATCAACGGTCGAGTGGAACAGGTAGAGGCAGCCCCTTTCGACATGATAGTTTCACGCGCCTTTGCTTCCATTTCTGACATGCTGACACTCAGCGGGCATTTGGCCGCGCCAAGTGGAGTGTTTCTGGCGATGAAAGGACTGTATCCTGAAGCCGAACTCGAACAGATACCGGCAGGGTTTTCATTGCAGGACGTACACCGGCTTAACCTGCCGGATACCGATGGCGAGCGACACCTGCTGATCCTTGGGAGAATCTGAACGTGGCCAAGATCATCACAATCACCAATCAGAAGGGTGGTGTGGGTAAAACCACCACCTGCGTCAACCTGGCGGCATCTCTTGCCGCGACCCGCAAACGGGTACTGATGATCGATCTGGACCCCCAGGGGAATGCCACCATGGGCAGCGGCATCGACAAGCATCAACTGGAACATTCGGTGTATGAGCTCCTGACAGATCAGACCGATGCCGCCAATGCGATCATCAAGGATACCCTGTGCGGCTATCATCTGATCGGTGCCAATGGCGACCTGACGGCTGCCGAGGTTGAGCTGCTGCAGCTCCCGCGGCGTGAATTCCGGCTCAAAATGGCACTGATGCCGGTGATGGATGACTATGACTTCATCCTGATCGACAACCCGCCGTCACTCAATCTGCTGACGGTCAACGCACTGGCGGCATCATCCGGTGTGATCATTCCTATGCAGTGTGAGTACTATGCACTGGAGGGGATCAGTGCACTGGTCGGGACCATCAACAAGATTAATCAGCGCCTGAATCCGGAGCTGAAAATCGAGGGCATACTGCGCACCATGTACGATCCGCGCATGAGCCTGACGAAGGATGTATCCACTCACTTGGTGGAGTATTTCGGGGATAAGGTCTATCGCACGGTGATCCCCCGTAATGTGCGTCTGGCTGAAGCGCCAAGCCATGGTCTGCCGGCACTGCAGTATGACAAGAGCTCCCGCGGGGCTCTGGCCTATCTGGCTCTGGCTGGTGAATTGATTCGCCGTACGGATCGGGAACGCACCGCAGAGGCGGTGGTGACAACGGAACAGGAAGCTGAATGATGGTAGCGAAAAAACGGGGACTGGGACGCGGGCTGGATGCGTTGCTGTCTGATGTGGCGGCAGAAGATTCACCTTACGCGGAACAGACCGAGGCACGTCAGGCTACAGACAAGCAGGGTGACTTGCGACAGATGCCACTGGATGACATCCAGCGTGGTCGTTATCAGCCACGGCGTGATCTAGAACCGCAGGCATTGGAAGAGCTGGCAAACTCGATTCGTGCCCAGGGCGTCATGCAGCCGATTGTGGTCCGACCGGTAGCGGAGGGACGTTACGAAATCATCGCAGGTGAGAGGCGCTGGCGAGCGGCACAGATGGCGGGATTGAGCACAATTCCGGTGATTATCCGCGATGTGCCCGATGAAGCAGCCATCGCTATGGCCCTGATTGAAAACATTCAGCGTGAAAATCTCAACCCAATCGAGGAAGCGATCGCGCTGCATCGTCTGCAGACCGAGTTTGAGCTGACCCAGCAGCAAGTCGCTGATGCCGTTGGCAAGTCCCGCTCCACGATTACCAACCTGCTCCGGTTGATGAATTTGACTGATGAGGTCAAAAAAATGCTGGAGTATGGCGATATCGAAATGGGCCATGCGAGGGCATTGCTGGCACTGGAAGGGCTGGTTCAGATCAAGGCGGCAGATGAGGTCGTCACCAGAGGGCTTTCGGTACGCGAAACCGAGTTGTTGGTGAAGCGTTTTCAGCAACCCGCTGATGCCGAAGAAAAGCCGTCAAAGCAGCCAGACGAACAGCTGCAGCAGCTTGCAGGAGAGCTGTCTCAGCGTTTTTCTGTACCAGTCAAGATCAATGCGACGGCAAGCGGCAAGGGCAAGATTTCAATCAATTTCAAGTCGCGTGATGAACTCGATGCAATCCTGCAGCTGATTGGCTGACCCGCATCAGGTAATATCCAGTCGTACTGGCTTAGGGTAAGACCTTAGTGCAAATCTTCCGGGTTTCAGTTGAGAAACAGGGGGGGAATGCCTATAATCTGCCCGCTATTTGGGCACTGTTTCGGACGATACAGGATCAGGATTGAGGAAGAGTACAGCGGAGCAAGTCCCAAAAGCGGCTGTCAGTGTACGTGACAGGCGCAGCATCAAGGGATTCAAGCGAATCTTCCTGCAACAGGCCGTGTTGATACTCAGTGTATCTGTGGCCTGTTTGTTGCTCGGGGTGACACAAGCATATTCGGCCCTGCTGGGTGGTCTGCTTTACCTGATTCCGAATCTGTATTTTGCCTGGCGGGCATTTTCCAGCCAGGACGCCGATAACGCCCATCGCATCGTGATTCGTATGTATGCGAGCGAAATAGGGAAAATGATGCTGGCGGTTGCGCTGTTCAGTGCAACCTTCATGCTGGTTCAGCCTTTGAGCCCATTTCCCCTATTTGGCACCTTCATACTGCTGCAGCTATCCGGATGGATACTGCAGCTGAAGCAGTGCAGACACAGTTCCTGAAACTTTGAATGAGAGATACTGAGAATGGCAAGTGGAACAGTTACATCCTCAGAATACATTTCCCATCACTTGACCAACTTGACGTTCGGGAATCATCCCGAAAACGGTTGGAGCTTCGCGCACGGTGCGCAGGAAGCGGCAGAGATGGGTTTCTGGGCGATCAACGTCGATACAATGCTGTGGTCCGTGGGGCTGGGCCTGCTGTTTATATGGTTCTTCCGCAAGGTGGCCAAAAGTATGACAGCCGGTGTTCCTGGGGGGGCGCAGAACTTCGTTGAAACTCTGATCGAGTTCATCGATGAGAACGTCAAAAGCATCTTTCACCACAAGAATGCCGTAATTGCCCCACTGGCACTGACCATCTTCGTCTGGATTTTCCTGATGAACCTGATGGACCTGGTGCCGGTTGACTGGGTGCCTTACATCTTTGCGCAGATGGGTGTTGAGTACATGAAAATTGTACCGACCACTGACGTGAACGCTACCGGCGGCATGGCATTGAGCGTGTTTGCCCTGATTGTTTACTACAGCATCAAGCAGAAAGGTGTGAGCGGGTTCCTGGCTGAGCTTTCATTCCAGCCGCTGCCGAAAATATTTGCTCCGTTCAACCTGTTCCTTGAGCTGGTTGGTCTGCTTGCCAAACCGGTGTCACTGGCACTGCGACTGTTCGGCAACATGTACGCGGGCGAAATGATCTTCATCCTGATCGCGCTGCTGCCGTTTTGGGCGCAGTGGGTGCTGTCTGTACCCTGGGCGATCTTCCATATCCTGGTTATTACTCTGCAGGCGTTCATCTTCATGGTGCTGACAATTGTGTACCTCGCGATGGCGCATGATGATCACTGAGTTGTAACGGATAGAGTTTACTGAACAACCGATTTACCTTTGCAAAACTAACTAACTTAACCTTGAAAATAGTTGGAGAGAAAAAATGGAAGCAATGCTGTATATCGCTGCTGCGCTGATGCTGGGTCTGGGTGCTATTGGTGCTGCTATCGGCATCGGTATCCTGGGTGGCAAGTTCCTGGAAGGTGCTGCTCGTCAGCCTGAACTGGTTCCTCTGCTGCGTACTCAGTTCTTCATCGTAATGGGCCTGGTTGACGCGATCCCGATGATCGGTGTTGGTCTGGGTCTGTACGTCCTGTTCGCTGTTGCTTAATTAAGTAGTTCGAATGGCACTGCGCCCCTGCGGGGGTAACTACTTGAACAGACAACCGCGAGAGGTAATGGCGTGAATATCAATCTCACCATCATTGGTCAGGCCATTGCATTCTTCCTCTTCGTCGTATTTTGTATGAAATACGTCTGGCCACCGATTACCGGTGCCCTGGCTGAGCGTAAGAAGAAGATTGCCGAAGGGCTTGATGCGGCCGACCGTGCTAAACGTGATCTCCAGCTGGCACAGGAAAAAGCAGCTGACGGAATGCGTGCAAGCAAGGAAGAGGCAGCCGCCATCATTGAACAGGCCAACAAGCGGGCTAACCAGATCATTGAAGAAGCCAAGGAGCAGGCACGTGTCGAAGCCGACCGTGTGAAAGCATCTGCTCAGGCTGAACTCGAACAGGAAGTCAACCGTGCACGCGAAACACTGCGCGCTCAGGTGGCTACACTGGCAATTGCCGGTGCTGAAAAGATTCTGGAAGCCTCTGTTGACGAAAAAGCGCACGCTAAGCTGGTTGAGAAACTGGCAGCTGAGCTTTAAGCGAGGTTTACGATGGCTGAACTCAATACAGTCGCCCGGCCCTACACCAAAGCCGCATTCGAATATGCGCGTGAGAAGGGCAACCTCGATCAATGGTCTCAGACACTGTCACTTGTCGCCATGGCGGCCAGTGACAGCCTGATGACCCGAGTGCTGAGCAATCCGTCCCTGAGCGGCGAGCAAAAAGCTGACGTTGTACTGTCAGTGCTCGATGCCAAGGCGGATGAAGCAGGCAAGAACTTTGTTCGTCTGTTGGCCGAAAACGGCCGGCTGAGCCTGCTGCCAGAGATCTCCGTGCAGTTCGAGCGCCTGAAAGCCAATCTGGAGAAAAAGGTCGATGTTGACCTGACCACGGCTTTCCCGCTCGAAGATGCACAGCAGGAGAAACTGGCCAAGGCCCTCAGCACCAAGTTGGGTCGTGAAGTGAAGCTTACATCCCAGGTGGATAAATCCATCATCGGGGGTGTGGTTGTTCGCTCTGATGACCTTGTGATCGACGGTTCCGTTCGCGCACGACTGGCGAAACTGGCCGAAGCGATGAATTCCTGAGTGTGAGGAATAACAATGCAGCAACTGAATCCATCTGAGATCAGCGAGATTCTCAAGAAGCGCATCGAGAAACTTGATGTGTCTTCTGAAGCCCGTAACGAGGGCACCATCGTCAGCGTATCCGATGGTATTATCCTGATCCACGGTCTTGCCGACGTTATGTACGGCGAGATGATCGAATTCCCGGGCGGTGTCTACGGTATGGCACTGAACCTGGAGCGCGACTCTGTCGGCGCCGTAGTACTGGGCGACTACCAGGGTCTGGTCGAAGGCATGACCGCACGTTGTACCGGTCGTATTCTTGAAGTGCCGGTTGGTCCGGAACTGCTTGGTCGCGTTGTTGACGCGCTGGGTAACCCGATCGATGGCAAGGGGCCGGTCAATACCAAGCTCACCGACGCGGTTGAGAAGGTAGCGCCGGGTGTAATTGCACGTCAGTCCGTAGATCAGCCGGTTCAGACCGGTCTGAAAGCGATTGACGCGATGGTACCGGTTGGCCGTGGCCAGCGTGAGCTGATCATCGGTGACCGTCAGATCGGTAAGACCGCAATTGCGATCGATGCGATCATCAACCAGAAAGGTACCGGCATCAAGTGTATCTACGTTGCGATCGGACAGAAGCAGTCCACCATCGCCAACGTGGTGCGCAAGCTGGAAGAGCACGGTGCGATGGATCACACCATCGTTGTCGCTGCAGGCGCTGCTGATCCGGCTGCCATGCAGTACCTGGCACCGTACGCCGGTGCGACCATGGGTGAATACTTCCGTGACCGCGGTGAAGACGCGCTGATCGTATTTGACGACCTGACCAAGCAGGCTTGGGCATACCGTCAGATCTCTCTGCTGCTGCGTCGTCCGCCGGGCCGTGAAGCATACCCGGGTGACGTATTCTACTTGCACTCCCGTCTGCTGGAGCGTGCGTCCCGTGTAAATGCTGACTACGTTGAACAGTTCACCAAGGGTGAAGTGAAAGGCCAGACCGGTTCTCTGACCGCGCTGCCGATCATCGAAACCCAGGGTGGTGACGTATCTGCGTTTGTACCGACCAACGTAATCTCCATCACCGATGGCCAGATCTTCCTGGAAGCCAGCCTGTTCAACTCTGGCGTACGTCCTGCGATCAACGCAGGTCTGTCCGTATCCCGAGTGGGTGGCTCTGCCCAGACCAAGATCATCAAGAAGCTGGGTGGCGGTGTGCGTCTGGCACTGGCTCAGTACCGTGAGCTGGCAGCGTTCGCGCAGTTCGCTTCCGACCTGGATGATGCTACTCGTAACCAGCTGGAACACGGCCAGGCCGTAACCGAGCTGATGAAGCAGAAACAGTACTCTCCGATGTCCGTCGCCGAGATGGGTCTGAGCCTGTACGCTGCCAACGAAGGCTTCCTGAAAGGTGTCGAGCTGGACAAGATCGGTGCATTCGAAGCAGCCCTGGTCGCCTACTTCAACAGCGAACACGCTGATCTGATGGCGAAAGTGAACGAGAAAGGCGGTTACGACGACGAAATCGCGGCTCAGTTCAAGGCTGGCATCGAGAAGTTCAAGTCTACCCAAACTTGGTAATTGCTCGTCAGAGCTGGTGACCGGCCAGATACACCGGCCGGTCCAATACTGATTCAAGTTTAATAGGCGGAACTATGGCAGTCGGAAAAGAGATTAAGACGCAGATTGCGAGCATTGGCAGCACGCGCAAAATCACCAGCGCCATGGAAATGGTTGCTGCGTCGAAGATGCGTAAAGCCCAGGATCGCATGCAGTCTTCCCGTCCGTACGCCCAGAGCATCCGTGGTGTTATTCAGCACCTGGCGAAAGCCAACCCTGAATACAAGCACCTCTACATGCAGGAGCGTGAGGTCAAACGTGTCGGCTTCATTATTGTGGCATCCGACCGTGGCCTCTGTGGCGGTTTGAACGTGAATGCGTTCAAGGCAGCTGTAAGCAAAATGAAAGAGTTCCACGACAGGAATATCGAAGTCGATATCTGTGCACTGGGCTCTAAGGCAATCACCTTCTTCCGTAACTACGGCGGTAACGTCGTTGCTGCGAAGGGCGGTCTCGGCGATGCGCCGGAACTGGAACAGCTGATCGGTTCGGTCAAGGTGATGCTGGATAACTTCGACGAAGGCAAGCTGGATCAATTGTTCATCGTATCCAACGATTTCGTGAACACCATGACCCAGAAGCCTGGCGTTGAGCAGCTGCTGCCGCTGAAGGCGGAAGACGATGACAAGACGCTCAACCATCACTGGGACTATCTGTACGAACCGGACGCGAAGGAGCTGTTGAACGGCCTGCTGACGCGTTACATCGAGTCCCTGGTCTATCAGGCCGTGGTTGAGAACAACGCCTGTGAACAGGCAGCCCGAATGCTGGCGATGAAGAATGCAACCGACAACGCCGGCAACCTGATCGACGAGCTTCAACTGGTATACAACAAGGCTCGTCAGGCGGCGATTACTCAGGAAATTTCCGAGATCGTCGGTGGTGCTGCTGCTGTTTGATGCAGTGAACAGGTTTAAAAGTTAAGAGGATCCGAACATGAGTAGCGGACGTATTGTTCAGATTATCGGTGCGGTTGTAGACGTGGAATTCCCGCGTGACAACGTGCCGAAGGTTTACGACGCATTGACCGTCGAAAAAACCGGCCTGACACTGGAAGTTCAGCAGCAGCTGGGCGACGGTGTCGTACGTGCAATTGCCATGGGTCAGACTGAAGGTCTGAGCCGTGGTTTGGAAACGACCAACACTGGCGCTCCGGTATCTGTACCGGTCGGTACTGCCACCCTGGGTCGTATCATGAACGTTCTGGGTGAGCCGATCGACGAATGTGGTCCGATCGGTGAAGAAGAGCGTTACGCCATCCACCGTAAGGCGCCGTCTTACGCGGACCAGGCAGCTACTAACGAGCTGCTGGAAACCGGCATCAAGGTTATCGACCTGGTTTGCCCGTTCGCCAAGGGTGGTAAGGTCGGTCTGTTCGGTGGTGCCGGTGTAGGCAAGACCGTAAACATGATGGAGCTGATCAACAACATCGCGACTCAGCACTCCGGTCTGTCCGTATTTGCGGGCGTTGGTGAGCGTACTCGTGAGGGTAACGACTTCTACCATGAGATGCAGGAAGCTGGCGTTGTAAACGTTGAGCAGTTCGACAAGTCCAAGGTGGCGATGGTCTACGGCCAGATGAACGAGCCGCCGGGCAACCGTCTGCGTGTAGCTCTGACCGGTCTGACCATGGCGGAAAAATTCCGTGATGAAGGCCGTGACGTACTGCTGTTCGTCGACAACATCTACCGTTACACTCTGGCGGGTACCGAAGTATCGGCACTGCTGGGTCGTATGCCTTCTGCGGTAGGTTACCAGCCGACGCTGGCGGAAGAGATGGGCGTTCTGCAGGAACGTATCACCTCTACCAAGACAGGTTCCATCACGTCTATCCAGGCGGTATACGTACCGGCGGATGACTTGACTGACCCGTCTCCGGCAACCACCTTCTCCCACCTTGATGCGACTGTAGTACTGTCTCGTCAAATCGCGGAGCTGGGTATCTACCCGGCGATCGACCCGCTGGACTCCACCTCTCGTCAGCTGGATCCGCTGGTTATCGGTCAGGAACACTACGAAATCGCTCGTGGCGTTCAGCAGACCCTGCAGCGCTACAAGGAGCTGAAGGATATCATCGCGATTCTGGGTATGGACGAGCTGTCTGAAGAAGACAAGCAGACTGTATCCCGTGCGCGTAAGATTCAGCGCTTCCTGTCTCAGCCGTTCTTCGTGGCCGAAGTATTCACCGGTTCTCCGGGTAAATACGTGTCTCTGAAGGAAACCATCCGTGGCTTCGACGGCATTCTGAAAGGTGAATATGATCACCTGCCGGAACAGGCGTTCTACATGGTTGGCACCATCGACGAAGCTGTTGAGAAAGCGAAGGGCCTGTAAGTTCCGCGCGGAACCTTTTAAGAGGTAATCAAGATGGCTATGACTGTTCATTGTGACATCGTAAGTGCCGAAGAGCAGATCTTCTCCGGCCTGATCGAGTTCGTCTCCGTGACAGGTAGCCTGGGTGACCTGGGTATCTACCCGGGTCACGCTCCGCTTCTGACGGAACTGAAACCAGGCCCTGTCGAGCTGCGCAAGCAGGGCGGTGAGGAAGATGTATTCTACGTCTCCGGTGGCTTTATCGAAGTACAGCCGCATAAAGTGACAGTGCTTGCTGATACTGCACTGCGTGCGGGTGACCTGAGTGAAGCTGCCGCGCTTGAAGCCCAGAAGCATGCCGAGCATGCCATGGCTGACAAGACCGGCGAGTTCGAATACTCACGTGCTGCGGCTCAGCTGGCTGAAGCAGCGGCTCAGCTTCGCACTCTGCAGCAGATTCGTCGCAAGATTGGTAAATAACCGACCTTTCGACTGCATGCAAAAAGCAGCCTCAGGGCTGCTTTTTTTGTGTCTGAAAAACGAAATTTATTCAATACTTATGGATATAAGATTTGTAACTCCTGTTTTGATAGTGATCTCCCCACTGGCATAGAAATCTTGGCCGTGATCAGTTCCCTTAAGGTAGTAAAGTCCACCATTAATGGCAGCAGGTCGTGTCTTTTTAGAGGTATAGGTTTTTTTCTCGGATAACCAGCCCTCGGGAGATACTGGGAAAAGATTGGCAAACCCGCTTTCGAATTCACCACCAGAGCTTAGCTGAGAAACTGATACCAGTTTTACCAATGTAAGGCCTTGAGGATTTTTTTCTGTTCTCAGACTGATATTGCCAATATCTCGGCTGGTTCTGGTTGCTTTAAAGGGGTCAATTCGCTCATTTGCGATGGAATAACCTGTTGAAGAAGTTCGTCCCGACAGGGGTTGTGGTAATGTGCTTTGTATAATGCCGTTGGCAGCTGACTGGACAGCCGATTGGATATTAGCACTATTACATCCAGCCATGGCGAGGCAAGCAGGAATAGCAATTGAAGCCAACTTCAGTTTTATGTTCATCGTATATCCTTAATCCTTGATGAGAGTAAAAAAGATCCATTACCTCTTTGGTTAAAATTTTACGTAATTTGTCTTGCAGTACGCAAGTTACCTCATAACAATCCCCACAATGTATTGAATATGATCTGCTGGGCAGCGGCAACTTCACGTGAGTCGATTACCACTGCGGTAGGGTAATTGTCTGAAGCCAACGAAATAATGGCGCAGCGTGGTGGGTAAATTGCAATGTATGCCGCATCAACTGAACCCTCTGTTCGTATCCATTTACGTTCCGAGTACTCGGCGCTCTCACCTCCATCACCGATCGCAATCACCCGCACGCGAATTTTGCGGGCAACCCGCTGAGCCGTGAAGTTGGGAAATGGACGGTACAACAGGGGTCGAATCGGCTTGGAGGAAAACACCGAGTAGACACGTTCATCCTGATCACCAACACGGTTGAGAATATCGCGCAGGACCTGCTCAATCCCGGCATCCCCTTCATAAAACTCCACATTGGCGACGCTGAATTCAGGTTTAAGGTGGTGCAGTTCGGGTATCACACTGCCTTTCAGCTGATTGATCGCCTGATCAAGTTGCTGGCGTCGCTCTTGTGCCAACTGGAGTAATACTTCTGGCTCTCGCGCTGAAAAATAGCGGCGTTTGCCCTTGGGCAGGTAGGTGACGACTCCACGCTGTTGCAGGCTTTTAAGACACTCATAGGTTGTCCCGCGATTGACACCTGCGCGTTCAGCAACGGTTCGTATTGCACTGGGTCCCAATGCAAGCAAGGCCTTGTAAATGCTGACATCACGTTCACTCAGGCCGAGCTGTTCAAAAATCTGCTGGTTCATATTGTCAATTTTTGAGTGACAAAAAGGATTGATCGATTTCGAGTATACGCTAAAGTGCCTGACAACTCTTGAATCAATGGGCCCTGACAGGTGTCAGGGCCGCAAACAGACAAGTTGTGGATGATGAAAACGGATGTAGTGATTCTGGCTGCCGGACAGGGCAGTCGCATGAAATCGGCGTTGCCGAAAGTGATGCACCGATTGGCAGGAAAGCCGATGTTGCAGCATGTTATTGATCGTGCCCGTGCACTTCAGGCTGAAGCGCTGCATGTGGTGATTGGACACGGCGGTGAGCAGGTTGAACAGGCAATGAAGGGTCAGGCAGTGAGTCTTGTCTGGCAGCATGAGCAGTTGGGGACAGGCCATGCCGTGGCTCAGGCGATGCCGCAGATCGGCAACGACTCGATTGTACTGATTCTGTACGGCGATGTACCACTGACGCGTCCTGAAACGCTGCAGCAGCTGACAGATATTGCTTCACAGGGCGACCTTGGGCTGCTGACAGTGAATCTTGAAGACCCAGCCGGATATGGTCGAATCATTCGCAATGCAGTTGGCGATGTGGTGGCCATTGTTGAGCACAAGGATGCCAGCGAACAGCAAAAGCTGATCCGTGAGGTGAACACCGGTATTCTGGCGCTGCCGTCTGCGGCGCTGCATGAATGGCTGCCGCGTCTGTCTGCGAATAACGCTCAGGGCGAATACTATCTCACCGATGTGATCGCCATGGCGGCTGAAGAAGGCATGCGAGTGCGCGCCATCCAGCCGCAAGCCGAGCAGGAGGTACAGGGCGTCAATAACCGTCTGCAACTGGCTCAGCTGGAACGCTGGTTCCAGCAGCAGCAGGCCGAAATGCTGATGGCTGAAGGCGTGACCTTAGCCGACCCTGCCCGTATTGATATCCGTGGTGTGCTGAAAACCGGTCGTGACGTGCTGATCGATATCAACGCGGTGTTCGAAGGCGAGGTACTGCTGGGTGATGGTGTTGAAATTGGCCCCAACTGCCTGATCCGTAATGCGGTGATTGGGGCAGGTTGTCGTATAGAAGCCAATTCGATGATTGATGGCGCTACTGTGGGTGACAATGCGCAGATCGGCCCCTTTGCTCGGCTTCGTCCAGGTACCGAATTGGCCAAAGGCGGCAAGATAGGCAATTTTGTAGAAACCAAGAAGGCTCGTATTGGAGAGGGCTCCAAGATCAACCACCTGACCTATATCGGCGATGCCGAGATCGGTCGAGAGGTTAATGTCGGAGCCGGTACCATCACCTGTAACTATGATGGTGTTAACAAGTCCCTTACCCGTATCGGCGATGGTGCCTTTATTGGTTCCAACAGTTCGCTGGTGGCACCGGTCGATATTGGTGCTGGTGCAACCATCGGCGCTGGCTCTACCGTAACCAAAACCGTGACTGACAACCAGCTGGCGGTGGCCCGTGGCAAGCAGATCAATCTTGATAACTGGGCGCGCCCGCAGAAGAAAGGATCCTGAGCATGTGTGGAATTGTAGGCGCCATTGCAGCGCGCTCCGTGGCCGGAATTCTGCTGGAAGGTCTGCGTCGCCTTGAGTACCGTGGTTATGACTCAGCCGGTATGGCGGTGCTGGACCATGGTCAGATCAGCCGCCTGCGCCGTATTGGTAAAGTACAGGCGCTTGCTGAGGCTTGTGAGAAGCAGCCGCTGGCCGGGCATCTGGGTATCGCCCACACCCGTTGGGCGACCCACGGCAAACCCTCGGAACAGAATGCCCACCCGCACATGTCCGGCGAGCGTCTGGCGGTGGTACACAACGGCATTATCGAAAACTTCGAGCCGCTCAAACGTGAGCTGCAGCAGCAGGGCTATGTCTTCACCTCGGAAACCGATACCGAAGTGGTTGCCCACCTTCTGGATCGCGAGCTCAAACAAGGTCTGACCTTAGTGGATGGGTTGCGCCAGACGTTGAATTATCTGGAAGGCGCCTTTGCACTGGGCGTGATTCATACCGATAGCCCGAAGCAACTGCTGACCGCGCGCAAGGGCAGCCCGTTGGTGATTGGGGTTGGCATTGGCGAAAATTTCATCGCCTCCGACCAGCTTGCACTGCTGCCGGTCACCGACCGCTTCATGTTCCTTGAAGATGGTGATATTGCGGTGCTGGAGGCTGAGCGCATTCAGGTATTTAATGCCAGTGGAGACGTGGTCGAACGTGCTGTGACCACCTTCGAGCATGGCCTGGGCAATGCCGATAAGGGCGAGTTTCGCCATTTCATGCTCAAGGAAATTTACGAGCAACCGCGGGTCATGCAGGCGG
Source organism: Marinobacterium sp. MBR-111 (assembly GCF_040547585.1). Lineage (NCBI taxonomy): Bacteria > Pseudomonadati > Pseudomonadota > Gammaproteobacteria > Oceanospirillales > Oceanospirillaceae > Marinobacterium > Marinobacterium sp. MBR-111. Next base: position 11,781 of record NZ_JBEPQA010000011.1, on the reverse strand, counting down.
TACTGGAAGGACGGACCGCCTCGGGCCACTTGCTTGAGCAGGCGTTTGGCAGTGGCGCAAGTGCAGTGTTTGATCAGGTGAAACAGGTGCAGATCGTGGCCTGCGGTACCAGCTACCATGCCGGCATGGTCGCCAAATACTGGATTGAAGATCTGGTGGGCATCCCCTGTATGGTTGAGGTGGCCAGTGAATTCCGTTACCGCCCGGTAGTGTTGCCTGAGGGGACTCTGCTGTTGACCCTGTCCCAGTCTGGTGAAACGGCCGATACCCTGGCGGCACTGCGTGAAGTAAAACAGCGTGTGCTGGCCACACTGGCAATCTGCAATGTGCCGGGCAGCTCACTGGTGCGCGAGTCTGATCTTAGCCTGATGACCAATGCCGGCCCTGAAATTGGGGTGGCGTCTACCAAGGCATTTACCTCCCAGCTGGTTGCCTTGATGCTGACCACCATTGCGTTGGGGCGTCGTCACAGCCTGACCGCTGAGCGTGAGACCGAGCTGATCGCAGCCCTGCAGCAATTGCCTGAACTGCTGCAACAGCTGCTGCAGCTGGATGGTGCGATTGAGCAGATGTCGACGCACTTTGCCGAAAAGCACCATGCATTGTTTCTTGGTCGTAACAGTCTTTATCCGGTGGCAATGGAGGGAGCTCTCAAGCTGAAAGAGATCTCTTACATTCATGCCGAGGCCTACCCGGCTGGTGAACTCAAGCATGGCCCGCTGGCGCTGGTGGATAAGGAGATGCCGGTCATCGCGGTGGCGCCTCGCAATGGCATGCTGGACAAGCTCAAGGCCAATCTACAGGAAGTACGTGCCCGAGGCGGTGAACTGTTTGTGTTTGCCGGTTGCGAGCAAAGCATCCAGCCAGAGGATGGTGTGCATGTGATCCATCTTCCCGAGATGCCAGCCATACTGGATCCGATAGCCTTTACATTGCCATTGCAATTGCTGTCATACCACGTTGCCGTACTCAAGGGTACGGATGTGGATCAGCCACGCAATCTAGCCAAATCGGTTACGGTGGAATAAGAGATACTTGTGTCACAATGAAAATATCGGTGAAAAATAAAGTTTGATCAAAGTAAATAAAGTTTGATCATTTCCCGTAAAGTCTGATACAAAACTCTCTCCTGCTTTCCCTGCTAGGAGGGAGTTGTGTCGGACGATGCCAACAAACCGTTAGATCCATCGGATCAGAAAAAGCTGAAAGCCCGAGGTCATGGCTTCGGTGCATCTTATAAGCCTTTCATCCAGATCCAGGACCTTAGCAGTTCCGGTGAAAGTGTCCGGGCCCCTGGTCGCGTGACCGGGCGTATTCACCATCTTCTTTCCGGTATTGAGTTTGCTGCCTTTAGCATCTTCGACTGGTATCACGATACAGCGGATATCAGAGAGCAATTTCCACTTCCGCTGGAGGAGACAATTCGCTTGTGCGCCGAAATGGGCATCAAGCATCCGCAAATCAGAGGAAAGCTCAAGATTGTAACTACGGATTTGCTGGTGGATTTCCGTGAGGGCCCTCCCTTGGCCATCGCAGTAAAGCCTGTCTCAGAATTGGGCAAAGCCCGGACGATAGAAAAGTTACAAATTGAAAAGGCCTATTGGGAGCAAGCTGGCGTTGGATGGAAGCTATTCACTGACCGAGAAGTATCTCCTTCTCTCAAAGAGAACCTTCAGTGGATCAGGCCTGCTCTTGCCGACATTCGCTGGGAGCAGTTCAGTAGTGAGGTAGAGGATTCCAGCTCTACAGAATTGATTACTAGGCTTGCTACCTATTCTGAGCAAAAAGCTACGAGGTGTTGTGCTCGCTTGGATGATGAATATGGGCTTGAGCCTGGTTCACATGTGCAAATGCTGCGGTATGGGGTAGCAACACGACAAATAAAAGCACCACTTCAAAAAGCATATCACGACTGGAAATGCTCAGAACTCGTTTTTGATGGCGTGGCCTCTACACAATGGAGGTTAAGTCATGCAAATTAATACAGTTCTACAAGCTCCTGTTTCAGAGCAGAGAATCCGAGTTCTGTTCACCAACCTTGAAAATTATCAGGTGATTGATGTTGATGATCAGAATGCTTGGCCGTTTACATTAACGTCAGAAGAGCTGGAAGACTTCCAGGAAACCACAGACCCTTTCCCGATCCCTTCAGTCCAGGAAGGCACATTAGCTGCGCAAAAGCGTGATGAAGCAGTATCTGCACTGAAGCCCCTACTCGAGAAGCATGAAGCTTTATTCGAGAAGAAAACGCGGAATGAACTCATAAGATTGGCGGTCGAACAATCGGGACGACCTCGCCTGTTCATTGTTCGTGCTCTTCGCCGTTTCTGGCAAAGAGGGATGTCTCCGAATGCTCTCGCACCTGACTATCAACAATGTGGAGGGAGTGGCAAGCCACGACGAAATTTGGACAAAAAGCTGGGCCGGAAGCGTTCGGTCTCACCGGGGGAAGGACTTGTCGTAACTGAGGATGTGGCGGATATATTTCGCACGGCAATTGAGACAAGCTATCTCGTAGGAAAGCCAGTGCCGATGTCAGTTGTACTCAATAAAGCCAACGGCCTCCTGCGGTCCCGTTACCCTGATATAACACCAGGTCGATTGGCGACACGGGGCCAGCTTCAATACTTCTACTCTAAGAACTATCGAAAGCATGAAGCTGAAAAACGTCGAATGCCAGCTCGGGCATACGATAAAGACATCAAACCCCTAATCAGTACGGCAGCGACCAATAATTTCGGCCCAGGAGCTCGTTACGAAATTGACGCAACCATAGTGGATCTGTATCTGGTTTCAGATGAAGACCCTGAAAAAATTGTAGGGCGTCCAGTGTTGTATCTCGTGAAGGATGTATTCAGCCGTATGATTGCAGGTATGTATATCGGCTTTGAAACACCCTCGTGGGTTACTGCAGGTATGGCTCTAGCGAATGCGTTCTGCAGCAAGGTTGAGTACTGCGCGCGTTACGGTATTGAGATTACTGATAGTGACTGGCCTGCAGTCGGTATTCCGGCCAGCATTCTGGCAGATAGAGGTGAGCTGCTTTCCCGTCAGGCTGACACACTGGTGAATCGATTTGGAATTCAACTAAGCAACACCAGAGCCTATAGAGGCGATGACAAGGGTATCTGCGAGCGGCACTTCAACACTATTCAAGCTGAGTTCAAACCCTATGTTGGCGGAGTGGTAGAGCCTGTTAATGGCAAAAAACGGACAGGGAAACGCTACGAGCTTGATGCAGAGTTGGGCCTATCTGCTTTTACGGAGATGATGATTCATCTTGTACTCCGCCATAACACCAGTCATGTCGTAAAAGACTACGATTTCGCTCCGGATATGCCGAATGATCTGGCAGCTGTTCCTATTGCGCTTTGGAACTGGGGAGTTAGCAACCGGACAGGAAAGCTGCGTACCTGTGACGAGAGGCTAGCCAGAATTAACCTGTTGCCAAACGAAACTGCAACGATTTCTGAGGTAGGTATCAAACTGCGTGGAATCAACTATACATGCCAGGAAGCGTTGAAAGCTGGATGGTTCGACCGGATCAAACAGAACCGTCCAACCAAAATTGAAGCAGCTTTTGATCCTCGAAACACCAATGAGATATTTATCAGACCAGTTGCTGGCGATGATGAGTATTGGGTCTGCGATCTTTCAGATCGTAGCCGCAGCTATCGAGGAATGACATTTGTGGAAGCGGCTCAAAAGCAATATGAGAGAAAGAGAGCACAGGCATCTGCCAAGCAGCGGGCAGACTATTCAAGTATCGACACCTTGGATGCTATCGACCATATAGTCCAACGTGAGCGAGCGAAGAAACCCTCAAAGCCATCTCTGCCAGCGAGCCGTAGGTTGATGGGCATTCGTGATAATCGGCGCGATGAGTTGGCAGCAGAACGTCAGCGTACATCATTAAGTAAGCCAGATTCTGCCAGTTCCACTGGCCATAAGGCTTTGGTTATCGATATCAAAACGCGAAGTGAACCCTGCCTGGATTATCCTGATCTGGATTCGTTCTTGGAGGATGGAGATGATTAAGCATCCCCTGGCGCATTACATCGAGGCCGAAATCCCCGACTATGCTGGGCATCCTTTGATTAATGCACTTCCGCCGATTAATTCCCCTCAGGAAACGGCTAAGAAGCTAAATCGTTATCCAACGGTTGGCGACAGTGAGAAGAAGCTGCCTGGGCACATTCGTCGCCATGCGATGATGAGGATATTGGATCAGTTCCTCTATCCGACCAAGTCGCATTTGCAACTGGAACAAATGCTCTCGAGCATGATTCGTCGGGGCTACCTGAGTCGGAACATAGCCGATGCCAGCCACCAACGTAATCTTGATACTGTTGGTTATACAGACTTCAAATCTGCCAGCCGTAATGCAGGCAATGAATCTCTGGTTAGTTCGGTGATTGGCTGCTCGGGAACAGGTAAATCGACAGCTGTAGAGGCGATTCTGAGCTGCTATCCGCAAGTGATATATCACCCTGACTATCAGCATACCCAGCTGGTTTGGCTGAAGGTTGAGTGTCCCCATGATGGTTCCGTCAGGCATCTCTGCATCAACTTTTTCAGAGCGGTTGATGATGCCCTTGGCACAGATTATCAACAGTTATTTGTAAAATCGCGCTCTTCTGCAGAGTCGATGCTAGGTGACGTAGCGAGAGTAGTTGCGCTTCATTCGGTAGGCTTGCTGGCTATCGATGAAATTCAGCACTTGGAAAAATCCAAGTCGGGAGGCTCCCAGAAAATGCTGAATTTCTTTGTCACCCTGACCAATGTGATCAAGGTGCCGGTGCTGTTTATTGGTACCCCGAAAGCACTGGATCTGTTTACACCGACCATGCGTTCAGCTCGCAGGGCTGCCCAATTTGGCAGTCTGAACTGGAACCGCTTCGAACGTTCAGACAAGCCGGAACAAGACGCGGAGTGGGAGCGTTTCATCAAAAGGCTCTGGAAGCTGCAGTGGTTTGAAGCTCCGACTCCACTCACTGAGCCGATGAAAGACTTGTTCTGGGAGTTCACCCAGGGTATCCCTCATGTAGCGGTATCGCTGTTCTATCTCTGTCAGACCCGTGCTGTCATGGCCAGACGAGAGGTGATCGATCAGCTTCTTGTAGAAAAGGTCTTCAATGAAGAGCTTTCGCTAATCCACCCTATGATTAAGGCATTGCGAAGTGGCAGAAAAGAACAAATTCTGGCCTATGCTGACTTGGACATACCAACTGATACTATTCGCGCATCTGGCATCCATGTTGCTGATCCAGAGCTTCCACATACTTCTACTGAGCCTCAACAAGCCAGCAAAGCCCAACAGTTGATCGATATGTTGATGCAAATGGGTATTGGATCGGACATAGCCCCCGTGGTGGCCGAACAAGCTATTGAAGAGAAACCGGATGAGGATCTTTTGGGTCTGGTTGCACATATTCGAGCCTTACAGGAAAAGCCTACCCCTAAGCAGGTTTCTAAGAAAGCAGTGGCCAAACCGGCCAAGCCGGTGTATCTGAAAAATGATTTGCGGCTGGTTCGACAGAGCAGTGGTACTGAGACCTATAGCAAGTTTCAGGAAATGGGCGTTGTTATCCGGCTGGACAGCTTCCTGTGATTAGATCCGACCACATGGTATCAGACTTAATATACTAATGGGTTCGAAAGTAAGCGAACATCATTTATAATGTAGGCTCCGTTCGCCAAGCTTATCGGATATTTACACACATGCGCCACGATGACGGTCGTAAACTTGATCACAAAACATTAGAAGCCATTCGCGTTCGCGCCGTTCAACGGGTCATGGATGGCGAGAGTCCAGAAGTCGTCATCAAAGCGCTGGGGATGAGCCGAGCACGAATCTATGAATGGCTGGCTGCCTACCGCGAGGGTGGCTTTGACGCGCTCAAGGCCAAGCAGATTTCCGGTCGTCCCAAGAAACTGAGCGGTGCTCAGATCCGGGAGCTGTATATCTGGATAACGACCTTTACGCCGGACCAGTTGAAGTTTGATTTTGCCCTGTGGACTCGGGGCCGAGTGCGTGAGCTCATCCGGCAAAAGTTCAACGTCCGGTTAAGCGATGTCTCGGTCGGTCGTCTGCTTCGAAACCTGGGGCTGACGCCTCAGAAACCCCTGCATCGGGCCTACCAGCAAAAGCCAGAGGCCGTGAAACAATGGAAAGAAGAGACCTACCCGGAAATTCGCAAGGAAGCAAAAAAAGTCGGCGCCACCATCTATTTCGGCGATGAAGCCAGCATTCGGTCTGATTATCACAGTGGCACCACCTGGGCACCCAGGGGTGAAACTCCGATCATCCGTAATACGGGCAGTCGCTTCAGCATCAATCTGATCTCGGCCATCTCGCCTCGCGGCGAGCTTCGCTTTAAGACCATTCAGGGCAACATGAACACCGATGCGTTTCTTGGTTTCCTCAAGGCTCTGGTGCAAGACGTTGACAAGCCGGTTTTCCTGATCCTCGATAACCACCCGGTTCATCATGCTCGTCGGGTTCGAGACTATGTTGAGAGTCTCGACGGCAAGCTCAGGTTGTTCTTCCTGCCGCCGTACTCGCCGGAGCTGAATCCTGACGAGTCTGTTTGGGGCTATATCAAATACCATCACGTCGGTAAAAAGATCATTAACAGCAAAGAACAACTTCGGAGCACTGTTTACCGGCAGCTTCGACGTTTGCAAAAATTGCCACGACTATTGAAATCGTTTTTTGGCCATCCGGATTTGGCTTATATCTCCGGGTAATGTTCGCTTACTTTATTTCGAATTAGTAAGTGCAAGGCTGTCCTTGCCCACCCTTAAGGCCACACCTTGAATTGCTGCCCGTTTCCAGATCCACCCCACCATAGTCAGCACCTGGAAGCGCGACCTATTGGAGAGCGCGTCCGACCTCCTCGAAGGCAAGAGTATAGTCGGTAAGCAATTCGATGAACTCAGCACGGACGAACTGTACCGTGAGATTCGCCGACTGACGGTGGAACGCAATTTTTGTTGCTTAAGCTCCTGGGTGGCTCGTTCCACTTTGGCTGAGCTCCATGTATTTCACAGAGCCCTTCGGAAAATCCTTGCGAACCAAAAGCACTTCATCAACCTGTCACGTCAGTGACACGACGGTGTCATCTCTCAGCTTTACCGTTCAATTGTAACTCGCAATACGGCGAGCTTATTTATTGCAAAAGGTGATCCTGTGGCGCCAACTCAATCAACCAATGTGATGCTTCGAGTCGAGAGTATGGGCGTAACCTACCCGGGAAACGTCCTCGCGCTCAAACCCACCAACGTTCACTTTCACAAGGGCGAATTCACCGTGCTACTGGGACTTTCAGGCGCGGGTAAATCCACTCTGCTTCGTTCACTGAATCACCTGGTTAAGCCCACAACCGGGAAGGTTGTGTCTGGCGAGTTTGGTGAACTGACCAACCGTAGAATCCTGCGACAGCACCGCAGCCGCACCGCCATGGTGTTCCAGCATCACCAGCTGATCGAACGATACACCGCGTTACAGAATGTGCTGACAGGCAGACTTGCGTATCACGGTACTTGGCGAAGCCTGCTTCCCCTGCCCCGGCAGGACCTGGAGTTGGCTCTGCAATGCCTCGACCGCGTAGGTCTGGCTGACAAAGCGCTTTCCCGAGTAGATCAGTTGTCCGGCGGCCAGCAGCAGCGGGTTGGAATCGCCAGAGCATTGGTGCAGCAACCATCCATGATTCTTGCCGATGAGCCCGTTGCCAGCCTGGATCCGGCCACTTCTGAAAAGGTACTCGGCCTACTGCGCGATATTTGTCAGGAAGATGGAATCACCGCGGTTATTTCCTTGCACCAATTGGAATACGCCCAGCGTTTTGCAGACCGGATCATCGGCCTTTCGAACGCTCATATCGTTTTTGACGATGCTCCTGAAAACCTGAAATCGAAACACCTGGACGAGATTTACCACCGTTCACCCAGCGTGGTAGCTGCGGAAGGCAAACCAGCCATCCATAAACCTAAGACCACCCCGATAACGACAGACGTACTGGAGATAGCACAATGAAGACAATGATTCACTCTTTGCTGGCTCTGATAATGATGCTCGGCATCCATTGGTCAGCCCATGCCGCAGATACAGACCCTGATCTTTTGAAAGTTGCCTTGCTGCCGGATGAGAACGCGTCAGAACTGATCAAGCGAAACCAACCTTTGAAGGATTACCTGGAAACCACTCTTGGTAAGGAAGTAGAACTGATTGTTACCACCGATTACTCCTCCATGATCGAAGCCATGCGTTTTGGCCGAATTGACCTGGCTTACTTTGGTCCGTTGTCCTATGTGATGGCCAAGAGTAAGAGTGACATTGAACCCTTTGCCGCCATGGTGGTAGACGGGAAGCCGACTTATCGCTCCATCATTATTGCCAATGCGGACTCTGGCGTTGGCTCCTTCGCGGATATCAAAGGCAAGAAAATGGCCTACGGTGACCGCGCATCCACTTCCAGCCACCTGATCCCCAAGACCGTACTCCTTGAGAAGGCAGAGCTCGAAGCCGGAAAGGACTATGAGGCTCATTTCGTCGGTAGCCATGACGCTGTTGCGGTTAACGTCGCCAATGGCAATGCCGACGCCGGAGGGTTGTCCGAAGTTATCTTCGAGCATGTGATGGACCTCGGTTTGATTGATCGGAGCAAGGTCAAAGTGCTGGGCTACAGCGGTGACTTTCCTCAATACCCCTGGGCCATGCGTTCGAACCTGGCCCCTGAGCTGAAGAGCAACATTCAGAAAGCCTTTCTGCAGATCGATGACCCGGAGATTCTCGACAACCTGAAGGCTGAGGGATTCGCGGCAATTACCGACGAAGATTACGATGTCATCCGCGCTATGGGTGGCCTGCTCAATCTTGATTTCGCAAAAATGTGAGGAGTGCCCCATGAACTATACAACGACGGAACCGGCGACTCTGTCGCCGGCCCCGTCGGCCTCCGTGCTGGATGAGCACGCGAAAGGCTGGCGGAAAAAACTCGGACAGTCGCTGTTAGTGCTGCTCATCATTTTTGTCGCAAGTTGGCACGTAGGGCTGCTCAATTTCAATACACTTGCCAATGGCGTGCCAGCCATAGGCACACTCATTGGCGAATCTCTTCCACCTGACTTCACCAATGTGGCCAGCTGGGTGTCGCCGTTAATCGACACGCTTGCGATGAGCATTGCCGGTACTGCCATTGCAGTAACCTTGTCTGTGCCACTGGCATTCCTGGCTGCGCGCAACACCTCTCCACATCCGGTGGTGTTCCAAGTAACTCGAACCCTTTTAAACGGTTTGCGTTCAGTCCCGGAACTGATCATGGGCATCATCTTCGTGGCTGCTGTTGGTTTTGGGGCGTTGCCTGGCGTACTGGCGCTCGGTCTTCACTCCATTGGCATGGTTGGAAAGTTTTTTGCCGAAGCGATTGAGCATGTAGATGAGGCGCCAGTGGAAGCGGCCGATGCTGCCGGCGCTACTCGCTTGCAGGTGCTCTATCACGCCGTGCTGCCACAAGTACTTCCTCAATTCGCGGACGTGTCCATTTATCGCTGGGAATACAATTTCCGTGCCTCGACCGTAATGGGCATGGTGGGTGCCGGTGGTATTGGCTTCGAATTGATGGGCTCGCTGAGAATCATGCAGTATCAGGAAGTCAGCGCCATTCTCATTGTCATCTTGTTGATGGTCACCGTCGTGGACAGTCTCAGTGGCCGCCTTCGTAAGAAATTCAAATAAGGACCATCTATGAAACCCAAGGTTGTGATAACCCATAAGATCCATGACAGTGTTCTGGATGAACTTGCCCAAGATTGCGAGCTGGTCACCAACCAATCCGGCGCCACGTTGCCCCAGGAGGAAGTGGCTGCGCGCGTTGCAGACGCTGATGCGATGATGGCGTTCATGCCAGACCGAGTTGGAGTGGAGTTCCTACAGGGGTGTCCGCGCTTGAAGGTGATTGGTGCAGCCCTGAAAGGCTATGACAACTTTGATGTGGATGCCTGCACGCGTCATGGGGTTTGGCTGACATTTGTACCGGATTTGCTAACCGTGCCTACTGCAGAGCTAACGGTCGGGCTGACGATCAGTCTCACCCGACAAGTCAAGGCGGCGGACCACTTCGTTCGATCCGGTGAATTTACTGGCTGGACACCACGCTTCTATGGGCAGGGGATCGAAGGCTCACGGATTGGTATTGTGGGTATGGGGGCCATCGGCCAAGCGGTGGCGCAGCGCCTGAACGGATGGGGAGCGGATTTAATCTATTCCCAGCCGGAACGTTTACCCGTGCAGCATGAGCAGGCACTGGGTTTGTCCCATACTCCCCTCAAGATGCTGCTGGCCCAGTCAGATATTGTGATCCTGGCACTGGCGCTCAATGAGCAAACCCTCCACACCATTAATCGCGAAACGCTAACAGGAATGAAACCGGGCGCATTCCTTATCAATCCCTGCCGTGGATCTGTGGTGGATGAGGGTAGTGTTCTGCAAGCGCTTCAATCCGGTCAGTTGGGGGGGTACGCCGCTGATGTGTTTGAGATGGAAGATTGGGCGAGAGAAGATCGTCCGAGGGAGATCGCCCAGGGGCTCAGGGCCCACCCCAACACGCTGTTTACTGCTCACATCGGATCGGCAGTCAGCCAGGTGCGTCTGGCTATCGAGCAACGCGCTGCTCGGAACATTCTGCAAGTGCTTCGGGGTGAGCGGCCGGGTGATGCGATCAATGATCCCAGTGGCCGCGAGAGCGGCCCATGCTGAATCTTGTCTGGCTGAAGAGTTTCGTGGCGGTGCTGGACCACAACGGGTTTCAGGCCGCAGCCCGCCAGTTGGACATCGCACAACCCACACTGTCCCAGCACCTTCAAAAACTCGAAAACCAACTTGGCGTTTTATTGGTCCACAGGGGGCGCTCTGGCTGTGAGCCAACCCGGGCTGCCTTAACCTTGTTGCCTTTTGCCCGAAGTCTGCTCCGGCTGGAGGAGCAGGCGAGATCTTCCATTATGGAGGCTCGACTTCGCGTTGGGGCGAGCTCCAATATTGGGATTTATATGCTCCAGCCCTACATCCGTCGTTACAAGGAGCTGGGCGTAGGGCCCGAGGTGGATGTGGTAATAGATTCCAATCCGACTATTGCACGGCATTTATCGGACGGTGAGCTGGACGTGGCGATTATGGAGTGGTGGCATGATCTACCCGGATTCCATGCTCAGGCGTGGCGTAACGAGCCCGTTGTTCTAATCGTTCCGCCTGGTCACCCGTTAGCCCGTCGAACCGATATCGACCGCGATACGCTGTCTAACATGGCTCTGATCGGCGGCGAACCCGGCACCGGCACTGGCCGGCTTTTGGCGACCTACTTCGGTGAGCATGGGCCATTTCCGACGGTATCTATGCAGCTGGGTAGCACCGAAGCCGTCAAGCAAGCGGTTAAGGTCGGACTTGGCGCATCGTTGGTGCTTGAAAGTTCTGTACGGGAGGAGGTCCAAAATGGAAGTCTGGTGGCTATTCCCGTGAGTGAGCCTGGCCTTAGCAAGGAGCTGATGGTGATTTATCCGAGCAGCCTGGACAAACACAGGCCAGTATACTCGTTTGTTGGGCATCTCTGTGAATAGCTATTGGGTCCACCTCACGCATATCTAGGGAAGCTGCGAATAAGTCCACTGCATGGGATAATGCCCGCTGTACACGATTGAGGACGCACCGATGGATCAGCAACTTACATTCGCGGACAGCGAGTTCAGCAACAAGCGCCGTCAAACCCGCAAGGAAAAGTTTCTGGG
>NZ_JBEPQA010000010.1:0-120632 GCF_040547585.1 Marinobacterium sp. MBR-111 | reverse complement strand
GGTGAATCGAGAATGGCGTCCATATTACCGCCGCAGGCCGCGTGGTTACAGGTGTGTGGAGATGCGAAGCTGAGTTTTAAGTCACGGAATCAGGAAAAATACAGCTTCTGCTTGCATAGTTAGAGCACCATCATGGCGACGAGCCCACAGTCTCATCACATTGTCGTCACAACGCCCCTCAATCAGGAAGTCATGATTGGCGGTGATCGGAGCCAAGCCTTTGAAACTGAACTGGTCCGGTTGACGACCAAAAGTGCGGGTCGCCAGATCAACCAGTAGAGTTGCCGTCAACGGCCCGTGGAAAACCAGCCCCTCGTAACCTTCAACATTGCGAGCATAGTCGACATCATAATGAATGCGGTGGCCGTTGAAAGTCAGTGCCGAGTAACGATACAGCATCACGTGAGTCGGTGAGACGGTTTCAAAAAATTCAGCATCATCCGGGGCACACTTGGGTTCAGGGTTAGGCGCATTTATTTCGGGATCTTCTCGGTAAACGATATCCTGCTCTTCAGTAATGGCCAGTTGATCACCCACGAAAATTTCGTGCTGCACAGTTACGAAACAGAGCGCACCAGTTCGCCCTTCTTTATGAACAATGTTCCGGATTGTGGACACTTTTCGTACCGCTTCACCCAAGCGTAAAGGCGTATGAAAAGTAAACCGACCACCGGCCCACATTCTGCGAGGCAACTCCACCGGCGGCAAGAAGCCGCCTTTTTTGGGATGACCATCCCTCCCTAGCTGGGAGGCAGGTTTAGCTTCAAGGAAGTACAACCAATGCCATAGTGGTGGCAATTTGTCTCCATGGCGAAGAGCAATATCGCGATCCAGAGTCGCCTCCATAAAATTGGCTGGTTGCAAGCGAAGTGTATCTTCAATGGTTTCACTACGACCTAGCCAACTCATTACATTTACTTCAAACATCAGATTTCTAACTCCTATGTACAGAGAATTTCCTACACATCACACTACGACGCCGTTCTATCAGCCACAGCCTGACCATCAGCGATTCTTAGGCACTCTGAAATCATCCCTTTGGCCATCACTTTCACTTGGCCAAAAATACTGTTGTGCCCGACTGCCCTTGCGAAATCCATGGCAGGAGTTGATCTTTCTATCCTTCTCACTTGCAGAGCGCTCCTGCTTTGAGTAAAACAATTGGTAACCATTGATAGTCTGTATCGCCGCTGTTGCAAGTACTGGCAGCAACTCCGTCAAATGGGTACAGCTTGTGGATCTGCCGAGAGCCCGTTTCGCTTCATTCATCCAGCCTGACTGTATGCGGATGCCAATCAGTTTCTTGTACTGCAAACCGGCTGCCGAGCAGTCTTTATAGGGTGTCTCAGCCATCACGGCTTGTGCATCTCGTATCATCAGCGTGCTATCGACCGTCAGCATGAGCGTCATGTAATGAAGGAAACCCTCTCCTGCCGGTATTCGACCACGATCAAATAACTCAATGTCATACCCCTTAGTATCTGCCAACACGGCTTCCACATCCCACAAACCATCTTCACGCAGATATCCCTGAACATTGATCTTACGGCTATGCAGTGGGGTTCTTTTTACACCGATATTCTTATGTTTCATGATCGCCTCCCCCGGGCAGGCCTCGGAACTATCTATATGTGCCTCACGCCTTTTCATCGCGCTCACATATTAGGGTAATTCGGCCCGCCAGCACCTTCCGGTACCACCCAATTGATGTTCTGCGCTGGATCCTTGATGTCACAGGTCTTACAGTGCAGACAATTCTGGCCATTGATCTGGAACCGCTGGCCCGCTTCGTCCTCGACGATCTCGTACACGCCCGCAGGGCAGTAGCGCTGCGCCGGTTCGGCAAACAGCTGCAGGTTCTGCTTCAGCGGGATACTGGCATCCGCCAGCTTCAGATGACAGGGCTGATCTTCCTCATGGTTGGTATTGGACAGGAACACCGATGACAGCTTGTCGAAACTGAGCACACCATCCGCTTTGGGGTACTGAATATGCTGGAAATACTCAGCTGGCTTGAGCTGAGCATGGTCCGGATGGTTGTCGTGCAGCGTCACCGGAATACGACCGCCAAACCAGTTCTGATCGATGTAGTTGAACGCACCGCCCATCAACTGACCGAACTTGTGCATCGCAGGGCCGAAATTGCGCGAGCGATACAGTTCGTCATACAGCCATGAGCCCTTATAGAGTTCATTGAAGCGTTCCAGCTCCTGGCCGCCTTCATCGCCCTTGCTCAGTACATCGAAGATCGCCTCGGCCGCCAGCATGCCGGATTTCATTGCGGTGTGAGTGCCCTTGATCTTGCTGAAGTTCAGCGTACCGGCATCACAGCCAACCAGCAGGCCGCCCGGGAAGGTCATCTTCGGCAGCGAGTTGTAGCCGCCCTTGGCAATGGCACGGGCGCCATAGGAGACACGCTTGCCGCCATCCAAATGACGCTTGAGTACCGGATGGTGCTTCAGCCGTTGGAACTCATCGAACGGGCTCAGGTACGGATTCTGGTAGTTCAGATCCACGATCAGGCCGACCACCACCTGGTTGTTGTCGGTGTGGTAAAGGAAGAAGCCACCACTGGTGTCCTGATCCAACGGCCAGCCGGAACCGTGAACGACCAGACCGGGCTTGTGCTGCTCCGCCGGGATATCCCAGAGCTCCTTGATGCCCAGACCGTAGTGCTGGGTATCCTTCTGCTTGTAGAGTTCAAAGCGGTTGATCAGCTGCTTGCCCAGATGCCCCCGGCAGCCCTCGGAGAAGACGGTATACTTGGCATGCAGCTCCATGCCCGGCATGTAGTTGGGGCCCTGCTCGCCGTCGGCAGTCACGCCCATGTCGCCGGTGGCCACGCCCTTGACGCTGCCATCGTCATTGAACAGCGCTTCCGCGGCGGCAAAGCCCGGAAAGACTTCGACGCCCAGCGCTTCGGCCTGTTCTGCCAGCCAGCGGCACAAGTTGCCCAGGCTGATGATGTAGTTGCCCTGGTTGTGCATGGTCTTGGGCACGAAGGCGTTGGGGATTTTGGTGCCCTTTTTGGCATCCTTGAGCAGGTAAACCTCGTCTTCAGTCACCGCCGTATTCAATGGTGCACCCTGCTCTTTCCAGTTCGGAAAAAGCTCATCCAGCGCCCGTGTTTCGAGCACCGCACCAGACAGGATATGAGCCCCCACTTCGGAGCCCTTCTCCACCACGCAGACCGTCAGTTCCTGTTCGTTTTCCTGTGCCTGCTGCATCAGACGGCAGGCGGTGGACAACCCGGCGGGGCCTGCCCCGACGATGACCACATCGAATTCCATAGACTCGCGCATGATTTACTCCTAAAAGGCCTACCCTCAAGGCTTAGCCCTCAAGCAATACCCACAAAGATATTGCAGACACCTTTGGCTCGTTAAAAGAAAGTGAAAAAATGCCCTGTACTCACAAGGAGTCCAGGGCAAAGCGGTTAGAGAGCAGTATTACTTGCGATTACAGCCGGGACTCAAGCTCTGGCACCGCATCGAACAGGTCGGCCACCAGGCCGTAATCCGCAACCTGAAAGATGGGGGCTTCTTCGTCCTTGTTGATCGCTACGATAATCTTGGATTCTTTCATGCCCGCCAGGTGCTGGATGGCACCGGAGATGCCTACGGCGATGTACAGTTCCGGTGCCACGATCTTGCCGGTCTGACCAACCTGCATGTCGTTGGGCACGAAGCCGGCATCAACCGCAGCACGGGAAGCACCAACCGCTGCACCGAGCTTGTCGGCAAGGGATTCGAGGATGGCAAAATTCTCGCCATTACCCATGCCACGGCCACCGGAGACCACCACCTTGGCAGCCGTCAGCTCCGGACGATCGGACTGTGCCATCTCTTCGCCGACAAAGCTGGACGTACCGGCATCGTGCACAGCCACGACGGCCTCCACGCTGGCAGAACCACCGGTTGCAGCGGCGGCATCAAAGGCGGTACCACGCACGGTGATCACCTTGATCGGGTCCAGCGACTCGACGGTGGCGATCGCGTTACCGGCGTAGATCGGACGCTGGAAGGTATTGTCGGATTCAACCGCGGTGATGTCGGACAGCTGCGCCACATCCAGCAGCGCGGCGACGCGCGGCATCACGTTCTTGCCGGTGGTGGTCGCTGGTGCGATTACATGGCTGTAGTCCTTACCCAGTTCGGTGATCAGCTTGGACAGGTTTTCCGCGAGCTGATGGCCATAGGCCGCGTTGTCCGCCACCAGCACCTTGCTGACGCCGGCGACCTGAGCGGCGGCTTCAGCAACCGCACCACAGCCTGCGCCAGCGACCAGCAGGTGCAGTTCGCCACCGATCCGGGAAGCCGCAGTCACGGCGTTCAGTGTGGCACCCTTCAGGGTGCTGTTGTCATGTTCTGCAATTACCAGAATAGCCATCAGATCACCCCCTTAAATTACTTTGGCTTCGTTTTTCAGTTTGTCGACCAGCTCGTCCACGCTGCTGACGCGGATACCGGCCTGGCGCTCGGCGGGCGGGGTCACTTTCAGCAGGTGGGTGTGGGCCTTCAGCTCGACACCCAGGTCAGCCGGGGTCTTCACATCCAGCGGCTTCTTCTTCGCTTTCATGATGTTCGGCAGCGACGCGTAGCGCGGTTCGTTCAGGCGCAGGTCGGTGGTGACGATCGCCGGCAGGTTCAGGGCAATCGTCTGCAGACCGCCGTCCACTTCACGGGTCACGTTAACCTTGTCACCGTCAACCTTCACTTCAGAAGCAAAGGTACCCTGCGGCATGTCCAGCAGTGCGCCCAGTATCTGGCCGGTCTGGTTGTTGTCGGCATCGATGGACTGCTTGCCCAGGATCACCAGCTGCGGCTGCTCGTCTTCGACCACCTTGGCCAGCAGTTTGGCCACGTTCAGGGATTCCGGCATCTCGTCGGTTTCGATCTGGATGCCGCGATCAGCGCCCAGCGCCAGTGCGGTACGGATCTGCTCCTGGCAGGCCTTGGGACCGATGGACACCACCACCACTTCAGAGGCCGTGCCGGCTTCCTTCAGGCGTACGGCTTCTTCAACGGCGATTTCACAGAAGGGGTTCAGGGCCATTTTGACATTGGCCAAATCCACGTCGGTGTTATCCGACTTGACGCGCACCTTGACGTTGTAGTCGATGACGCGCTTAACAGGGACAAGTATTTTCATAACGTTATCCGGTAATCTATTTATTGGAATGATGAATATCAGACGTCATCGCCAGCCTGACTGACGATCAGGCGCGCCTGCTGGATGACGGGTGCATCCACCATCTTGCCATCCACCTGGAAAACACCCTCACCGCTTGCCGCAGCGGCAAGCACCCGGCGCGCCCAATCGAGCTCTGCGTCATCAGGGCTAAAACCACGGTGTATCGGTGCCAACTGCCGCGGATGAATACACAGCATGCCGGAGAAGCCCATTTCGCACGCCTGGCGTGCAATTTCTTCAACGGCTGCCTCATTTTCGAACGATGGATAAACGGTTTCGATCGGTGCCTGAAGGCCAGCAACGCGGGAGTGAATCACAAGATCCGCGCGTACTCGATCAAGCATCAGCTGGGCACCAGCAGAATCGGGTTTGATGCGCAGATCCACCCCCAAGTCGAGAGCCCCAAAGCAGAAACGTTCAACCCCTTTTACCTTTGCCATGTACGGCAATTGGTCAATACCGAGCGCTGTTTCTACCAGTGGCCAGATTGGTTTGCCTGTTTCTGCAGCCAACTGCAGTGTTTCAACACTCTGCGACTTTGCAACCATGATTGCGGCTACACCGCTCTGCTGACGGCAGAGTTCGAGATCTAGAGCGAACTCCTTGGTGCCCGCTGAGTTGATACGCACCAACACAGCCACATCAGGACTGGCTTCAAGATACTGTCTTAGCGACTCACGGGCCGCATCTTTTTCGGCTGGTGCGACCGCATCTTCAAGATCGATGACAACCACATCAGCACCACTGCCGCGTGCCTTTTCGAAACGTTCAGGCCGAGACGCTGGCACAAACAGGACCGATCTTGTTTTCTGGTGAACTGTCATTGCTTGATGCCCTCAGATAATGGATGCGCGTTTAAACTGCTTCAAATCAGACTCGCTATAGCCAAGCCCCGAGAGAATCTCTTCGGTATGCTGACCCAGTCCCGGCACCGCATCCATTTTTGGAACATAAGCATTATTGACGCCCGGCGGCGCCAGTGCCGGAAGCTTTCCTGAAGGACTGTCGATAAGCGTCCAGCGCTGACGGGATTCGAGCTGTGGATGCTTCCAAACTGCCTGCATATCATTAACATGTGCGTTGGCAATTTTGGCTTTATCCAAGCGAGCGATGACATCCTCTGACGTCAATGACTTAAATGCGTCGTGAATAAGTTCACGCAACACTTCACGATTCTCCGAACGCTTGTAGTTAGCATTAAAGCGTTCATCGTCAGCTAGTTCCGGCTGCTCTAGTACCGTCTTGCAGAAGGACAGCCATTCGCGCTCGTTCTGTAGCCCCAACATGACAGAACGATTATCACCCGCCATGAAGGGACCGTAGGGGTAAATGGTCGCGTGAGACGCACCGGCACGTTGCGGTGGCTGTGCGCCCTCGAATGCGTAGTACATGGGATAGCCCATCCACTCGACAAGGCTCTCCAGCATGGATATATCAATGGAAGTGCCCAAACCGGTAGTCTGTCGGTGAATTAACGCAGACAATACGTTGGTATAAGCGTACATGCCGGCGGCTATATCGGCGATGGAGCAACCTGCCTTCGCCATACCATCCGGCCCCGGAAGCCCTGTTGTTGACAGAAAACCTGCTTCGCTCTGGATCAGCAAATCATAGGCTTTCTTGTCCTGATAGGGACCGCCTTCACCGTAGCCGGAAATATTACATATGATCAACCGCGGATAGCGCTCGTGAAGCTGATCAAACGACAGCCCGAGACGGGCAGCTGCGCCTGGTGCCAGATTCTGTACCAGTACATCGGCACTTTCCAACAGAGCATCCATGACTGGCTTTGCTTCATCTGATTTCAGATCCAGAGTCAGGCTTTTCTTGGACCTGTTGGTCCAGACAAAGTGGGACGAAAGCCCGTGAACACGTTGATCATAACCACGCGCGAAATCACCGCTACCGGGTCTTTCAACCTTAATGACGTTTGCGCCCAAATCGGCCAATTGTCGAGTACAGAAGGGGGCGGCGATAGCATGTTCCAGACTAACAACAGTGATGCCGTCCAGTGGGCGCGGAGCTGCCCCGGAGTCTTGTGAATAATCAGTCATAATTTTTCCTCAAGCGCTATAGATGCTATGAGTCAGTGATAAGTCGATGAGAGCAGGAAGCCAACATGTTCCAAATCGCGCAGTCCCCAGGCGACATCAATCAGGTGTCGATTTTCCTCTTCGGTAACGGCATTGGAAAACTTCACCAGACGTGTGAACTTATTCTCCAGCTCAAGGCGAGATAACGGGTTTTCCGGGTCGCCCTTGGGATCGCGCACCAAAGCCTGAAATACTTGGCCATCACGCGTGGTAACATCAACCTTACCTAACCATTTGGCCGGGTAGGCCTCATCAACCTCCGAATCAAGACACATAGTCACCCGAGAGCGGAAATCTGCCACCTTAGGATCCTGCAGTGCATGGTGCTGGAACTCTTCGAGTCCAGCTTTGCCATATATTGCGATTAACCCAAGCACAGTCCCCATGGAAAACTTGGCCTGATGCACGGTACAGGGCACGTCCACCGGCCCCAAGACGTCAATGGCAGCCTGATGGACATGAGTGACAACCGAATCTATTTCATCATGCTGCAGATCGTGCTCGCGCATGATGTGCTGCAAGGCATCGGCCGCCGGGTGAGTATGGCGACAGGAAGCGTGAAACTTGAAAGAGGTCTCACTCAGTGCCCAGCGGGTGCCCAGACGGTCATTCAACCTGGCGGGGTCTGCATCATGCGACATACCTGCAGCCATACCCTGATGGCCATCAAAAATATGCTGCGCCCCTGTAAGGCCGTCAGCAGTCATATAAGCCGCCAGCAAACCATCGGCTGCAGCCTTGGCAGTGTGGAGTTGCTTGGAGTCAGCACCATCGCGCAGAAACTCCCATAGACCGGCAGCCTGGGTACCCGCGCTACCCAATACATGCATGAACTCATCCGCAGAGAAGTTGAGCAGCTTACCTACAGTAACAGCCGCTGCCAGCGTTCCTACGGTACCGGTAGTATGGAAAATGGTGTAATGGGAGCGACCTAAAAATTCACCAATACGGATGCCTGCCTCATAGCCCGCCACTGCCGCCAAGATAAGATCCCGACCTGAGCGTCCTTCTGCTTGCGCGGTGGCCAAAGCCGCCGGGAATACTACAGTACCCGGGTGCAATACTGATGAGTTGTGCAGATCATCCTGCTCGACCACATGAGACGCTGCCGCATTCACGAAAGCTGCAAAGTAGGGGGTCGTTTGGCGACGGCAAGTGAGGATTTCACTGCCCCCACTAGCGGGCCCCATACGCTGCGCATAACGCTCAAACTTCGGGATAGGGGCATATCCCTTGCCAGCAAGGGCTGAACCCAGCCAGTCTAGATATAGCTCTTCACAACGGGCGACGACCGATTCTGAAAGATCATCGTATCGCAGCTCCGCCAAGAAATCGGCCAACTCTCGAGTGCTGTTCGCCATGGTCATCTCCTTTAAAATGAGCGTGGCAGCTCAAGGACGTGCTCAGCAACGTAGCTTAGGATGAGGTTTGTCGAGATCGGAGCCACCTGGTACAGACGCGTCTCACGGAATTTGCGCTCAACATCGTACTCACTGGCAAATCCAAAACCGCCATGGAACTGAAGACAAGCATTGGCAGCTTCCCATGAGGCCTTAGCTGCCAGGTACTTCGCCATGTTCGCCTGAGTCCCACAATGTTCGCCAGCATCATAAAGACGACATGCCTCGAAACGCATCAGGTTAGCCGCTTCAACCTCAATAAAGCTCTCCGCTATCGGGAACTGAACACCCTGGTTCTGGCCGATGGGACGTCCAAAAACAATGCGTTCTTTTGCATAATCAGTTACTTTATCGACGAACCAATAACCATCGCCAATACATTCCGCGGCAATTAGAGCACGTTCGGCATTTAGCCCTGTCAGGATATATTTGAAACCTTGCCCCTCTTCCCCAATCAAATTTTCAGCAGGAATTTCCAGGTTGTCGAAGAAGAGCTCGTTCGTCTCATGGTTGACCATGTTTGTGATTGGCTGAACACTCATCCCATTTCCAATCGCTTCTTTCAGATCAACTAGGAAAATCGATAGGCCTTCAGACTTACGTTTGACCTGATCAAGCGGAGTTGTTCGTGCCAACAGGATCATCAGGTCCGAATGCTGCACGCGGGAGATCCAAACTTTCTGCCCATTGATGACATACTTATCACCCTTACGCACAGCCGTGGTCTTGATCTTGGTTGTATCGGTGCCCGTGGTTGGTTCTGTTACGCCCATAGATTGGAGTCTCAGCTCACCACTTGCGATTTTGGGCAAATACAACTTGCGCTGCTCTTCCGAACCATGACGGATCAGGGTATTCATGTTGTACATTTGCCCGTGGCAAGCACCAGCATTACCGCCGGCTCGGTTGATTTCTTCCATGATGATTGAAGCTTCCGTCAGACCAAGCCCTGAACCGCCGTACTCTTCAGGGATCAGCGCTGCCATCCAGCCATGCTTGGTCAGTGCGTCAACAAAGGCCTCGGGATAAGCCCGCTCTTCATCAACCTTCCGGTGATATTCGGCCGGAAATTCTGCACAAAGTGAACGAACAGCATCACGAATATCCTCATAGCCCACGCCAATACTTGTGTTATTCATTCTATTCTCCTCTCATTTATACAATCGTCGCGACCTTGATGACGCCGTCGACTAACAAGCCCGCTTGATAAGAACCACGTATTTACCTTCAAATAACTGCTGGGGTTACAGCTGCTTTATGCGAAATGCAACTCAGCCTGATGAGCAAGGCCATTACTGTTAAAGGCCCACAGCCGTGCCTTGCCTTTCCCTATATGCCTTCCGGAAACCTTGAAGTCTTGCTCAGCTGTGAGGGGGCGAACGCCTCGATAAGACAGGGATGTCGGCCGCCGGCCAGGGTTAGCGGTTGTAAAAGCTCGTACCATCAGCGTGGCAATCAGAGGCCCATGAACGACAAGATCTGGATATGACTCCTGTTGTGTCGCGTAAAGCCAGTCGTAATGAATTCTGTGAGTGTTAAATGTCACAGCGGAATAGCGGAACAGTAGTGCTGGGGTAGGCTCAATATCTTCGACCCATTCAAGCGCCTCTCCGAAGGGCTTAGCCTCAACCTTCACGGGGCCTGGTGGGCGATAAACAAGATCCTGCTCTTCACTGATACACAGCGCGCCCTCTTGGTAAAAGTCATGCTGCACAGTTACAAAGATCAGCTTGCCTGATCGGCCTTGCTTTTCCTCTACTTTAATAATGCTGGACTCACGTGCAGCATCGAGCCCAACCTTGAGCGGTTCCAAAAAGCTAACGCGACCGCCAGCCCACATTCGGGCACAACCTTCAACACCAGGAATAAACATACTGACGCTTGGATGGCCATCCGCCCCTAAACAGTCTTGAGAAACAGCATCCTGAAAGAAAGCCCAATGCCATAACGTAGGAAGATCATCGTATTTTTTCAGCCTTGAATTACTGAAAGTTGCTGCCATACGATTACATAAAGACTCAGATATATTATCCAGAGTGCGACTTTTCCTTCCAACCCAACTTTCAGGTGACTCTGCCTTCATAACTCATCTCACATTATCTTTTTTAATAAGATGCATCAAAGTTATGATCTTGTGAATTTTATTAATTGATAGCCTCACTTTTAAAAATAAAAACCTTTTAAGAACACAGAATAAGGCAGGTTACGACACCAAGTCATGGGCTTGTTTCAATATCTAACTTCTGTACTGCTCAATAATGGTTTCTATCAGCTTCTGGCCACATCTGGGCAGGGAGTCGCGATCCTTCAGCAAAAGACAACGCCTGCGTATCGCCCAAGTATCAGAAAGCTCTACTAGTTTCATATTCATTGTGCGTATATAACGCACAGCACAGCTCTCTGGAACTATGGCTACACCAACGCCAGACTCCACCATACGACAGGCAGCCTCAAATCCAAACACCTGGACTCTGGGCTTGAATTCTCCGCCGGCTTCACGTGCAATTCCTTCCAAAAAGGAAAAAAGACTGCTTCCCTCATGTAAGCTAATATGGGGTTCTGTCTGAGTCTCAAAGAAACTAACCTGATCTTTCCCAGCAAGCTTATTATCATTGGGCACAGCCAATAACAGTTTGTCCGTCGCGAAAGGGATGACTTCTAGACCACTACCTCTGACCTCATCCGAAACGATACCCAGGTCCGCAGAACCATCGATAACAGCTTTAACAATATCTCGGTTAAGCGCCTCCTGAAGATCAATACTGACGCCATGCCTGCACGCCAGGAAATCAGCAAGCACACTCGGCATAATTTCAGTAACGGCAGTTGTGTTAGCAGATATTCTAAGGTGGCCAGAGCTATCATCATCTGGTGTAGAAAAGTCACTTTTAACAGTATCGACCAGTTTCAATATGGAACGGGCCTGACGCAGTAACTGATTACCTGCAGGTGTCAGACTAACACCCCTGTTCTCACGGTAGAACAAGCGACTACCTAACTGCTCCTCAAACCCTTTTAGCCTATTACTCCCGGCTGCTAGAGAAATATTGGCCTTTTTTGCCCCCAATGTAAGGCTTTCAGATTCGGCGATACAAACAAAAAGCTGAAGGTCTTTAAGATCAAAATACATGACCAGTTCCAATTATCTGAATAATTATTATTATAAAAAATGCTTTACAATATTTATATTGCAAAAACTTTTTTCATACAGGATTAATAAAACCAACTAGTCACATCCATCAATTTTTCTGCCTTATAAATACTCATTGTTATTTCCAGAAAATTGTTATAGTCGAACTCATCTAAGTTTGCCGTTGCCAAAAGCAGTCGTGCTTTTTCTGTAACAATACGTTTGAGCACATCTATATCACTATTGTTCTTATGACAGTACGCCATAGAAGAAAAGTCTGCTCCCTCCTCCGTACTGACAACAAGCTTTGCACCCAACTCCGCAGGAAATCTTTGTGTGAACTGGTCATAGATTTCAACGCATATCTTCTGTCTAATTTTCGCTAGCGTTGCACAATGATAATTTTCGAAAGATGCTAACCCTATGTGACCAAATGACAGCATATGGGCAACACAATACTGAATAGAAAATCTAGCATCATATTCATCTATCGGATCCGGCCGGTCACACAGCTCTTTCGCGCCTTTATATGTGATCACCCTTATCTTTCGAATCGCTTTACCCGTCAGTTGTTCGCGTAATGCTAAGGCCGCTTCGATAGCAGGATGAACGTGTCTGCAGCAAGGCAATGTACGAATTGTGGTCTGTGTCAACGCCCAATAACTTTCAACTGACGCGAGCTCGCGCTCTGCCGCCACATAAAAATCCTGATCTACGTTTAGATTCCTGACACCATCGAACACTCCAACTTGAGCGAGATAACTTCCTGTTATTCCCAACTCAGAGGCGCGTGCTATATTGAAGTATTTACTTAGAGTACCGGCATCAGATACATCCCAATGCCTGACCTCTCTCGCAATCAAGTTCGCTAGGACTGCTGCCGTTTCTAGATCTGACAATTGTAGAATCGATGTAACTGCCATAGCGGCTCCTAATGAGCCACAAATACTACTGTGATCAATACTCCGGAATTCAGACTCCTTGAGCACCTGACCAATAAGGCAAGTCGCTTCATACCCGTGCAATACGGACTTTAGAAATACTTCACCAGTAACACCTTCCTTAAGCGAAGCAGCGAGAGCAGCAGGGACAACGACAGCTCCCGGGTGAGTCAACGAATTCGCATGAATATCATCCAACTCAGTAAGCTGTGAGAGCACACTCATCAAGAAGGCCAAGCGACCAGCATCCATGCTGCTTTGCTCACGTCCCCACTGTATAACTTTTCGGCCAGCGTCGGTCACAGAGCCGGCTATGGCGTTGGCCAAGCTATCCAACACAAGCTGTGACGCATATTCCATGTCATCAACAGCAATACACTTTCGCCGTATATGGTGTACAAGTTGCTCTGTGATAAACATCATTACTCAGTCAAACCTGGATCAGGTACAACCCTAATAGCCGTTCAATTGATCAATATATTCCGGTAGGAAAAGCGATATTTGGGGCACATAGGTGATAAGCATCAGGAAGCCCAACAGCAATGCCAACCAAGGTAAGCAAGCCTTGATGACCCAAACAATATTACGCCCTGTAATACCTGCAGTAACGAAAAGGTTCAGCCCCACAGGCGGTGTCAGCATGCCAATTTCCATATTCACCACCATGATGATGCCGAGATGGATTGGATCTATCCCCAACTGCATTGCAATCGGAAACAGAATGGGGGCCATTATCAGCAGAATTGCTGATGGCTCCATAAAATTACCTGCAAGCAACAGCAGTATATTGACAACTATCAGAAAACCCCATGCCGGTAAGCCCCATTCCATGATGGTTTCGGCGATATGATGAGGAATCCTCTCTGTGGTCAGAACATGGGCAAAAAGCATTGCGTTAGCAATGATAAACAAAAGCATAATTGATACTTTGGAAGCATCAAGAATCACCCGGCGTACTTCTGGGTTATTAACCGACTGCGGCAATGCCCAGAGCATCTGTAGGCTGTTGCGCGCGATGGCACGGCCCAGATTTTCATTATCTCTGCGCCAAGGTACTCCTTTAAGTGGACCAATATCACGATAGCCGGTTACAGCAACTAGGTAGGCATAGACCGCCGCTACTGCTGCGGCTTCAGTAGGCGAAGCCACACCACCGTAAATTGAGCCGAGTACTATAATGATTAGCATTAGGCCACCCAGAGCGAGCAGACCTGACCTGGCTAGTTTTGCAAAGCCAGGAAACGGCTGAGACGGTAATTTCATTACACGTGCTGCGATGTAAATAGCCACCATTAGTATCAACCCCATCATTATTCCAGGGATGAAACCAGCCATAAACATACGAGAAGCAGACACTTGTGTTGCAGCTGAGTAAACCAACATTACAATCGAAGGCGGAATTAAGATTCCCAAGGTACCTGCGTTTGCAATGACACCAGCAGCAAATGATTCTGGATATCCCGAACGAACCATACCAGCGATTACAATCGTTCCTATCGCTGCTACTGTAGCGGGAGATGAACCAGAAACAGCTGCAAATAGCATACAGGCCATGACAGATGCCATAGCCAAACCACCACGAATATGGCCAATACTATCAATTGCAAAATTTATTAACCGTTTTGCCACTCCACCTGTAGACAAAAATGCAGATGATAAAATAAAGAACGGAATAGCTAATAACGTATAGTGTTCAGATGTAGCCTCGAACAACTTCAAAGCTATTGATGGAAGCGAGTCATTAGAGAAAAGTAAAATAGTTGTAATAGATGACAATCCAAGTGCAATTGCAATAGGCATTCCCATAAGCATGCACCCGAATAATCCTATAAAGAGCACTGCTATAGTCATGTTTTAGCCCCTTGATTTTCAGCATTTTTCTTCAGCTCTTCAGCAATATGCATTGACTCTTCTGCCTCATCGGTGAAGTGGAAGCCATCAGATTCACTACGTAATACTTTTATACCAAGCTGCAAAAACCGGAATGCTAATAAGGCAAAGCCAACCACTAGTACACTAGTAGCCACCCAACGAGGAAATTCAACATCCTCTAGATCTATTCCTATCAATTTTAGTTTGGCCACATACATCCAACCACCATAAAGAAAAAGTCCGCAATAGATTAAACATAGTGCTATAGCCAGAAGGGTAAACCCACGATGTACATTTTTTGGTAACAATTTTACAAACACGTCAACCCCTATATGGCTACCAACTTTAACACCATATGAAGCTCCCAATAAAACAAACCACCCCGCGCTTAGCAGGGTTATTTCTTGAGCCCAACTAATACCACTATTGAATACAAATCGAGCAATAACCTCAGCGAATACTAGTAGTGTCATAGCAATAAGAAGAATGGAGATAAGTCCCTCTTCAATATTTGAAAATAGCTTGCGCACCATCAAGCTCCCCCCACCCTTTGAATAATTAAAATTTCATTACAAAGCAATTAAAGTACTTAAAGTACTTAAAGCACATGTTTTATTCTAAATTAATTATTTTAAAAAAAGCGGGCAGGGCTATTTAGCCCTAGCCCCTGATAAATATATTATTGATTAGAGTTGGCCAGCTCAGCTGCTTCTAGTGCATCATGACCAATATCGTCAGCAAAGCTGTTCCATACTGGCTTCATAGCATCAACCCACTGCTGGCGCTCTTCTTCAGATAGCTCGATAACTTTTGATCGTTTTGAATCAATAATATTTTGTTTATCTCGCTCTGCAATTTTTTCAGCCAAATTGTTACCATAAACGAGTGCTTCGTCTAAGGACTTCTTCAACTCTAACCGGACTTCATCATCCAGCCCATCCCAAAAATCGGTTGAAGTAACAACCATATAGTCTATAACACCGTGATTAGACTCTGTTATATAAGGTTGCACTTCGTAAAAGTTTTGTGAATAAATATTCGACCACGTATTTTCTTGACCATCAATAGCACGGGTTTGTAAAAGAGTAAAAACCTCTGAGAAAGGTTTTTTTAGAGCAACAGCATCTATTGCTTCAAATTGAGCATGTAGTACATCAGAGGCTTGGATACGAAATTTTTTACCTGCGGCATCGCTAGGCACGCGTAGTGGTTCACTAGCAGACAGCTGCTTAAGCCCATTGTGTAAATAACCCAAACCAAACAAACCTTTATCTGCCATTGAGGTCAGCATACCTTGCCCAACTGGGCCTTGCTGAAACCTTTCAACAGCTTCCATGTCACGAAAAAGGAATGGAAGATCATAAATTTGCAACCGGGGGGTGTATGACTCAAATTTTGACAAAGAAGGGGCAGCCATCTGCACATCGCCCAGAAGCATTGCTTCCAACACCTTGTTGTCAGTGAAAAGTTGGGAGTTCGGGTAAACTTTTACCTCGACTTTGCCAGGCAATCGCTCTTCAGCTAACTCCTTAAACTTTAGTGCCATTTGCCCCTTGGGCGTATCATCAGCAACGACATGTGAAAACTTGATCTCTATTGGAGCAGCACTTAATGAGGGTGCGAACGACACTGCAGCCGCAAAGCATGCAGAGAAAATCTTCTTTTTCATTATATTTAATTCCTTCTTTATAACTTATTCTTCTATAGAAAGAGTTTTCAATCACGCAATTTGCATTGCTCTAAAAGTCCATTTTTGCTGTCACCTTCATGTATCTGAAGCCGACGAGTGAGCTACTTGCTCTTCTGCGTGTGCCTCTAACTTCAGCTAGTTTGCTGGATAGCGCACAACCATACAAACCACTATAATTCCAGTTGTCAGTTAATTTTGAGTGATCCGAGTACAAAATGCGTACAACACCCTCGATGCACAGCCTGCGAGTTTTCGAAGCCGCATCTCGCCTGATGAGCTTCAAAGAAGCTGCAGATGAGCTGTGCGTAACGCCAGCTGCAGTAAGTAATCAAATACACAAACTAGAAGAGTACCTGGGTGTAAGGCTTTTTAAACGCTTCAACCGTCGGATTGAATTGACTGACGCAGGAACAAAGTATTTAGTAAGAATGCGTCTTATATTTGATGATATCGAAGATGCTACAAGAGATGTGATGCAGAAAGGCGAAGCATCTGTCATTTCTTTTGCTGCCCCACCCACTCTTTTAAAGAGCTGGCTAATTCCAAACATTAAGAATTTTTACTCCTCTTATCCAAACATTAATATAAGATTCGTAGACACTTTGCGTTACCTTGAATTCGAAAAGGAACAAATAGATCTTGCCATAAGGTATGGCTTGGGAGGTTGGGATGATTTACAGCAAGACTACCTCTTTCCTGAGGATGTATGTCCTGCATGCAGTCCAAAATTGATTGAAGGAGAATACAAATTATTAGAGCCTAGTGATCTTGTGAACTTCAGACTTATCTACACTGAGAGGCGCCTTGTTCAATGGGATAATTATCTTGCATCTGCTGGATATGAAAAGATCCCGATAAGAAATAAATTATGGTTTCTAAATTCAATTCATACACTCGAAGCGGCATTAAATGGAGTGGGTGTTGCATTAATAAACAAGCACTTAATTCAAGATCATCTTGAAAGCGGTGAGCTTATAATTCCATTCGAATTAAAAATGGATTTATCAAGAAAACCTGGCTACTACTTAGTATCACCGAAAGAGTCTTCATTCAAGAAAGAAATTGATATATTCAGAAATTGGATACTAGATCTATCTCCAATCAATAATTAAAAATATTATAGGATGAAGTGATGTCTTTTAAGATCATTTTTTAATGGCGTGATATCGTAGTTTGCATTATACTTATTCATACAACCAAAATTTCAAAAAAATATCTATTCATTTTTTGAGTATACATAATCAATCACTTTACCAAATTGATCTTCTACAATCGCCACAACCTGTTTACCTTTTTCCGTAATTATTTTTTTATCGGATTTTTTTTCTGCAAGTTTTTTAAGCTCTTCCATTGTGGCTATTTTGATTCCTTTATCCTTAAGAATACGAATTATATCTGTTCGAATGGGGTTAACCGCAATACCACATTCAGTAACAACAACATCTATATTTTCACCTGGAGTGCTTATTGTATTCACAGAACTTACTATTTTAGGAGTTTTCCTTGTAGTAAGTCTTGTTGTTACTATAGATATTTTCGAACCAGCACATATATCCAAATGGGCACCGCCCCCCCCTATTATCAAGTTATCTTCACCTGTAATTAGGTTAGCATTAAAGTTCATATCAACTTCATTTGCACCTAGTACTGAATAATCTAACTTTTTGACAAACGCATCACTATCATTCGGATTGACATAAGATTTTGCTGTTAATCTGTAATGAGAGCTATCAGTATTATACGACTGAATTGCACAACTATCAAAACATTGAAAATCATAAAGCCTTTCAACCAACCCTTCATGTAACATATCAACGTGACATTTCATTATTCCTCCAAGTAAAAATGAAGACTTCACACTTCTTGATATCATTAGATCACGAAGAGATCTTATTATACTTAGCGAGACTCCCCCAACCCCTGCTTGATAACTAAATCCACTTTTAAATAAAGGTGTAGCACCTATCACTTTAATAGTATTCTCTGCTATTCTACATGACTTTTCGTCAACTGCAGGAATTGTATTTTTGAAGCTTATCTTTTTTGAATCACCTATTTTATCGACAAAAGCAACAAAGTTAATATGCTTATTATTTACCTCGATATATCTACCGGGTTCCCTCAATATGCTATCTGTAACAGCAACAGTATATTTTGAGTAAATAGCGTCATCGATAGAATATCCTAGTGGCCCCAAAGATTTTTCTGCTTGACAGATAATCGATCCATTAATATCCACACAAGGTGCTGCAATAAAGGTAATATCAATATTGAGTCGACCACTCATTATTGAGGAAATTCGACCTCCATGAGTCTGTAAAACAGCAGGCTCTTTCATGTAGCCATAAGAAATAAACCTTGCTACTTTTGCACTTAGAAAGTTTGTATAAATCTTTTTAACTGTTCCATCCTCAATAAAGTCTATAAGTTCATCATGAC
Source organism: Marinobacterium sp. MBR-111 (assembly GCF_040547585.1). Taxonomy (NCBI): domain Bacteria; kingdom Pseudomonadati; phylum Pseudomonadota; class Gammaproteobacteria; order Oceanospirillales; family Oceanospirillaceae; genus Marinobacterium; species Marinobacterium sp. MBR-111. Next base: position 101,874 of record NZ_JBEPQA010000010.1, on the reverse strand, counting down.
AATCCATTATTGCATATGCTGCCAATGTTATATCTTTTATTCCTAGTAATTTAAATGCTTTTAGCACTTTTATTAATATCAAGTCTCCATTTCTTAAGTGATGCTGGAACGAAATTACACATCCATCTTTTACTCCAGAATCTACAATAGAATCTTCTATTGCTCCCTTTCCAACACCTAATTTATACATATAGAAACCTATTTTTTTACCAAAAACAACCAATGCAATATTTTATAGCCCGTACTAATTAAAACAAGTCATTATAACTTTAGCTGTCAATTAACTTTTTATATGCTGAAAATACGTATGTGCTATACGTTATCCCTGATTTATATCAAAACCGAATACTTTAAAATGATTTAAATAGGATTTGAATTGTATAGCTTAGCCCTGACTCCGTGACTTAAAACTCAGCTCGCATCTCCACACACCTGTAACCACGCGGCCTGCGGCGGTAAAATGGACGCCATTCTCGATTCACCCAGACAGTGATATCTTACTATTAACCCGGCGGCAGTTTCTGTCGAAAAGGAGCCAGTAACCATGCGGCTTTCAGCCGGATTTGGTAGACCTAAATTGCCACCAGGTTAATATGCGTACCTTCAAGCTGGAACAGTCCAAAACCGAGATTATCACACCCCACGGCGGTCTGGCGCTGGTTGGCCACAGTGTCAACAGAATGACCTCCCTGGCCAAGACCTCGCGCACCATCGTCAAGCGCCATGGCATCGCCAACATCGATCTCATTCGCACCTACCTGGGATTGATTTGCCTGGGCAAGAGCGACTTCGAAGCCGTCGAGCACGCACGCCATGATCCCTTCTTTAAAGCGGCCATGGGCATCAAGCAATCACCTTCATCCGCTCGGCTGCGTCAGCGTTTCGATGAAGATGCCAGGGCACTGATCCCGTTGTTGGATGAAGCCAGTGTCGAGTTTCTGTGCAAGGCGTCTGTACCTGTCGGCACGCTTGCCACCGGTCACGCGCCGCTGGATATAGACGTCTTCCCCATGGACAACAGCAACAGTAAAAAAGAAGGCGTGGCCTACACCTACAAGGGGCATGACGGCTACGCCCCCATCGCGGCCTACCTGGGCACGGAGGGCTGGTGTCTGGGCTGTGAGCTGCACCGAAGTCATTCGTGGTAACAGAAACAGCAAGGTCTATCACTTGCCAGAAGGCTGCCCAAGCTATGACCGTGTAAGTGAACGAAACATTGTTGAGTTTCAGTCAGAAGCTGAGGCACAGGCAGCAGGATTTCGGAAGGCAGGTAATTGCAAATAGGGGTTACCTGTTAACCTTCTCGTCCGGGAGAGGGTGTGCCGTGGGCACAATTTGATGAAGTTGGTTTGTTGGCAACCTCATCAAATATCAGCACGTTTCACGCTACACTAAGGCTTACCAAACTGCACATAGACAACGTTATCAGAAGGTGCTGAATCGACTTTCTGCTCAGCACTCAGAGAGATTAGCAACTCGCCCCAACGCTCCCAAATACGCACCTGCAGTGGCCAACGGTCTGCTCTGTTGTAGGTTGCAATCAGTTTTGGTTCTGCATGACCAATCATGACATCAGCTAAAAGCTTGTCGGCACCCAAGTGCTCTGTCCAAGCAGTTGTCGCAGTCCGTCGTAGGTCATGAATCGAAAATAGATTCATTTTCCCCAATGGAGCCGAAGCATCTCGCTCTTTTTGTTTTCTGCCCTGCAATCGATTCAGGGATTGTGTAGGAGCATCCAGACCAATAGCCTGCCCGGGTACGTCCGGTGACTCAAACACGAATGCTGAACGGCTCAACTGTTGCTGCTGTTTCAGGATACCCAAGCTGAATGATGACAGAGAAACTCGTCGCTGTTGCCGAGTTTTGGTCCTGTCAGCAGGTAAAGTCCATATCCCTGACTCCAAATCCACCTCTGACCACTGCATCTGAGAAACTTCGCTGCGCCTTGCACCGGTCGAGATGAGCATGCGCATCACGTTCCTGACAGTCAGGCTGGTACGGCTTGTCGAGTCATTCAAGACTTCTAGCAGCTCTTTGAGCTCTTCAAGCGAGAGGTGACGATCTTTGGGCGGGGACGGACGTGCCTTGATTTTGGCTGGCGTAATGCTGGCTGCTGGACTTTCTTCAATCTGCTCCAGATCCTCGGCATACGCAAAAATACCTTTTAGCATGATCAGGCACTGCCGGGCTTCCTCCCTGGCTTTCGTCGCAGCATCACTCAACACCTCAATCAGCTTGGCTCGTGTGACATCCTGCACGCGCATGGCAGCCAACTCTTTTTCAAGATGGAGAGCCCAGCGCCGTTCGCGTTGCTTGATAGTGCGCTCAGTGGGGAGGCGGCCTGTTCGAGTAGGGCTGGATGCGAAATGCTTCATCCAGCGCTGATAAGCTTCTCGCATGGTCCAGGCTTGGGTGTTCTTAGCGACTTCTGCTGCGCGGTATGTACGGGGATCGATTCCTTTCTTCACAAGCTGTACAGCGTCAGCATGGAGCTCTCGGGCTTTCTTCAAGCTGATCGCAGGGTACTCACCCATCCGATAGTCTGCAGACTTATTCGCGATGGAAAAGCGATACAACCACACTTTCTGATTTCTACCTTTACGCACCTCGATAAACAGTCCGTGCCCCATCGGAGTGTGAACACGCACGCGCTGAACATTACGTCCCTCATCAAGACGCAGTGCTGCAATTTCCTTCGAGGTGGTGATCGCTTTTCTCACTGACCTGCCCCTTATTTACGCCTCAAAAAAGGCCAAAAGTGCACCAAGGTGCGCACCAAGGTTTTACCTAGTATAGAGCGAAATCTGCTGAGACGCCATGAGACAATAAATAACTATAACTTGTTGTATTTAAATACTTTTATGGCACATAATGGGACTTACTGAAACCCCATGGAATTGCAAAAATTACCCTCCTAAGGGGCAGGTCGCAGGTTAGAGTCCTGCCTGGGGCACCAGTCTTTTTGGCATCAATCAGCTTCTGACGCCCCACCACCCATCGCCACTACCACTCTGTTGCGGCCACTGTTTTTGGCCTGATAAAGTGCATTATCGGCTTTGCGCAACACCCTCTGATAATCGGGGTGACCATCAAAGCAGGCCACACCCACGCTGATGGTGGCTTTCAGCTCTTTGCCATCGTACAGTAGGAAACTTTCCCGCTCGACGCTTTTACGCAGCTTCTCCGCCACAGTCCTGGCACGCGTGGCATCCATATCCACCGCGATGAGTAAAAACTCTTCACCACCCAAGCGGAACAGGTAATCACCGGAACGACTATTGTTCAGCAATATCAACGCCAGCTGTTGCAGGACACTGTCCCCCGCCTGATGCCCGTGAATGTCGTTCACTTGCTTGAAGTGATCAATATCAATAGCAAGGACAGCGAAGGCTGTTTTCTGAGTGCGGGACTGGCTGACCTGCTTGCTCAACACGACCGGCATGAACTTCCGGTTCAACAGCCGCGTCAGCACATCTCGACCGGATTCCAATTCATCGTTGCGCTCAAACAAATTGCTGAGGTGAAAGCGTATGCTTTTCACCTTATCCCGCAGGTCTCGCAACAGGTGTACGCGTGAATCCTGGCTGATGGCGATGGTGTTGCCGCCATCCGATCCGAAAAGCGGCAGCAGCACACTGTCAATCTCTTCCATGGTATCCATCACCGCGCCGGCCTCAGCCGAGCCCTCAAAGGCATGAATGCCTTTGTGACGGAACCATAAACCAAAGTCCGACGACTGTATGCGCGGCAGTTCACTCAGTTGAGTACCAACCGCCTGACTGAACATCAACTGATTTTCCCAGTCGAACAGAGCCGCCCTCTGCTGCTCTTTCTCGCTGGCAATATTCTGGGTGATGGCAAAAAGTCGATAGGCCTCTTCAGATCGCGAATTTCGATCGTGTGACAGGGAGTAGGCGTGCCCCATAACTTCCATTGTCAGATCGATGGTATCCGATGCCAGTCGCATCGCCGCATACTGATCTTCATCTGGCAGATTCGGCACTTCATGCAGCAGCTGAACAAAGCGATCCTTGAGGCAACGCGCACCTCTCAGCACCAGGTGAACAGGTATGCCAATGCGAGCATGCACTTCACCGATCTTGCGCTGTTCCGCTATCAATCGCAGCACATCATCTTCAGTGGTCGAAACAAACAGGCCCGCAACCCAACGCTGCATGGACTGACCCAAACGACTCTGTACTTCATCGTTTGACAGAAACTGTGATGCAGCGGGATCACCCAGCATCTCGCGATAAAAGTGCTCTGACAATGAGCTCGCGTGCTGCTGGGAAAGGTCGATGACAAACTGCTGAACCTCTGCACTGAAGCGTTGATTGATTGCAGTCCACTCTGTACACAATTGCTCGGTCGAAAAGCGAGGCATGATCACTCCATGGCCCGTAGGAAGGAAACATCAAGTTAAAGTGTATCATGGCCCACGTTCTTATTGATCCGACTCAAAACCTTATGGTTGGCGAACGCACACTAATATTGCTAGTATGCAATCAGGTTTGGCTTTGATGTATGGCCTTTCCCGCTTTCCAGCGAAAGAATCTCTCCCGAAAGGGCAACCACTGTTCGCAGTGGGCGCAAAGCCTAGGGTCTGCAATGGATGAGACTGCCTGGCTACCGAAAGAGAGATTCGCCCTACCCTTATTTCCGTGCTACCTGTCCCGTAATAGACTTCAGGCCTCTCGAATCGCGTTCCTATTTGACCTCATCTTCTCGTCCTTTTGGCAACTCTCGGCTTAGTGCCTTTTCAACCGCACCCGCTGACTTGGCGTAGCGTGCCAGCAAGTTATACAGCACCGGAATGATGAAAAGAGTCAGCGTGGCGGCAAACAACAACCCGCCCAGAATGACCACACCAATAGCGGCACGGCTTTCCGCCCCCGCTCCTGTCGCCAGCACCAGTGGTATCGCACCGAAGATGGTGGATATGGTGGTCATCAATACCGGTCTGAAGCGCATGATCGCCCCCTGGAGAATCGCCTCATGTACGTCCAGACCCTTATCACGCAACTGATTGGCAAACTCCACAATAAGGATGCCGTTTTTGGCCATCAGCCCCAGCAACATGATGATGCCGATCTGGCTGTAGATATTGAGACTGATCCCCGATGCCCAAAGCGCAGCCAGTGCTCCCGTCACAGCCAGAGGCACGGTCAGCATAATAATCAGGGGGTGAATCCAGCTCTCGAACTGAGCCGCCAACACCAGGAAGACAATGACAAATGCCAGTGCAAACGTCAGATAGATCGCCGCTGAAGATTCCTGAAATTCACGGCTGAGTCCCTGATAGCTGACACGGGCTTCAGGTGGCAAATAGTCCTGCGCCAGCCCGTTAAGGTAATTCAGTGCCGTACCCAGGTCATAGCCGGGCGCCAGTGAGCCACTGATAATGACGGCAGGCAAGCGGTCGATGCGCCGCAGGTCTGGGTTCGCCCCCACCTCCTCTACATCCACCAGTGACTGCAGCGGAATCAGGCCGCCCCCTTCACGCGGGCGAAGATAGATCCGCCCAAGGTCAGCTGGCGTCGCCCTGCTCGCATCCTGCGCTTGTACGATCACATCATACTCACGGCCCCGATCCATGTAGGTGGTAACCTGACGTGACGCCAGTACGGTTTGCAAGGTCAGCCCCACATCTTCAACCGTGACATCAAGATCAGCCGCACGCTGGCGGTCGATGTTTACGCGCAGCTCTGGTCGAGTCAGCTCAAAGTCGGTTTCAAGGTTGATCAGGTTAGGGTTTTCCTGCGCTCGCTGCAGGATCTCCTGGCTCCAGCTTTGTACACTTTCATAGTCTGGCCCTCCGATTACAAAGGAGACAGGCTGGCTGAAGCCACTTTGCCCAAGACCAGGCGGGTTGATCGGAATCGAGCGCACGCCGGGTACCTGTGCCAGTTTTGGAAACAACTCAGCGGCAATGCTCTGCTGTTTCACATCACGCTGATCCCAGTGGCTAAGACCCAAGATAATAAAAGCGTTGTCAGCTTCACCACGGAAACCGACAATCGACAGCAAGCGTTCCGCGACTCCGTCTTCAAGATAGGGCAGCAGTCGCTGTTCGACCTGGCGCACATGATGCTCGGTATAGTCGGCTGTGGAACCACGCGGTGCCTTGCTGGGCATGATAATGACACCCCGATCTTCGGTCGGCGCCAACTCCTGCGGCAAGCGCGGAAAGATCACGGCTGCCAGCACCAGGCCAGCAAGGCCAATCCCCAGCAAAAGACCGGGTTGACGCAATGAGAAGCGCAGCAACCGTTCATAGCCTCGGTTAAGCGCCCCCAATACACGTTCGCTTGCCATCCAGATCCGGTGTCCCTCTTCCTGCTCTGGACTGTGTTGAAGCCACTTGGAGCACAACATCGGGGCCAGCGTCAGTGCCACAAAACTTGACACGATAACTGCCGAAGCCAGTGTGAAGCCGAATTCGCTGAACAGGCGACCAATATTCCCGCCCATAAATGAGATCGGCACGAATACCGCCACCAGTGTCAGCGTGGTGGCGATCACGGCAAAGGCAACCTGACGCGCCCCCAGATAGGCGGCCACCAGAGGTTTCTCACCCTCATCAATACGACGCTGAATGTTTTCCAGCATGACGATGGCATCATCCACCACCAGACCGATCGCCAGAATGATCGCCAGCAGTGTCAACACGTTGATGGAGAAGCCGAGAAAGCCAAGACCGATAAACGCACCGATGACCGCGACCGGTATGGTCACGGCCGGTATCAGAGTAGCCCGCCAGGAACGCAGGAAGATGAAGATCACCAGTATCACCAGTGATACCGAGATCGCCAGCGTGACCAGAACTTCCTTGATGGATGCGCGAATAAAGATCGATTCGTCATAGCTTTCGGTGATGCTTACTTCAGGCGGAAGACTCTCCCGAATCCGACTCAGCTCTTCCTTCACCCGGTCTGAGACCGCGACCGTGTTGGCCTTCGACTGACGCGTAATCCCCATGCCTATGGCGGTCTGTCCATTGGCACGTAAACGACTGACATCAGACTCAACACCCAGTTGCACATCGGCCACATCGCCCAGTCGCAACAGCACGTTACCGTCACGGCGAATCACCATTTCACGGAACTCTTCAACCCGGTTGAGCCGCCCCTCCGTGCGCACGGTAAAGTCACGACTGACCGACTCCACCGAACCACCGGGTAACTCGACATTGTTGGCCCGCAGTGCCCGCTCCACTTCAGCCACCGTCATATCACGCGCCGCCAACCGCTCCGGGTCCAGCCAGACACGCACGGCATAACGACGCTCGCCGCCAATCCGTACCTCCGCCACACCATCGACCACCGCCAAACGGTCTTTCAGTACCCGGTCAGCAAAGTCACTCAGCTGTGCGGAATCCCAGATATCGGATCTCAGGGTAATCCACATCATCGGTCGTGCATTGGAGTCCGCCTTGCGAACCACCGGGGGATCTGCTTCATCCGGCAATCGGTTAATCACACGGGCCACGGCATCACGCACGTCATTGGCCGCCACATCCACATCACGCGAGGTGGTGAACTCGATGGTGGTGCGTGATTCGCCCTGCTCGGTACTGGATTCAATGGAGCGAATACCCTCAATACCGCTGATTGCACCCTCGATCACCTGCGTAATCTGGGTATCCACAACCTCGGCGGCGGCACCGGTATAGTCAGTCGAAACAGACACTACCGGCGGATCGATGTCGGGATATTCACGCACCGGCAGCTGATTCAGGGCCGCCAATCCAAACACCAGAATAAGCAGACTCATGACCGTGGCAAACACGGGTCGCTTGATGGAAATATCGGACAACACCATGTTCAGGACTCCTGCCGGATCAACTCAGACGCCGGAATGGCATTATCCGTACCTTCAAGAATCTGCAGTGCATCACCACTGGAAAGCCGATCCTGAGCCGTGATCACAACCCGATCTTCCGTGTTGATGCCCGAGAGAATTTCGACCTTGCCCGGCTCACGACTGCCCAGCTGTACCGAACGGCGTTCGGCCGTATTGTCGCCAGTGGCGACGAACAGATAGCGCTCATCCCCCTGCAACAGCACTGCCTGCTCAGGTACGACCAGCGCCTCGCGCTGCCTGAGTGTCAACCGAACCGACATAAATTGCCCCGGACGCAGACGTCCTTCACTGTTGTCGATCAGTGCCCTGACCTTTAGCGTTCGGCTAAGCGGGTCGATTCGGGTATCCAGCTCCGCCAGTTCACCTTGAAACACTTCGCCAGGCCAGCTCGAGGTAACACTGTTTACAGGCTGCCCTGACTGCAACTGGCCGACAAAACGCTCAGCTACGGCAAAGGTCAGCTCCATCTCACTGCTTGCATCCAGAGTGGTCAGCGGGTCTCCGCTTTCAATATAGGCACCTGGACTGAACTCACGCAGCCCGACTACGCCTGCAAAGGGGGCCACGATACGGTGGTTGGCTGCCCTGACTCTGGCTGCCTGTCGCTCGGCTTCGGCCACATTGACGGTTGTACGCAGTTCATCCACCTGAGCCTGAGATATGCTGTTGCTGTTGCGCAGCTGCTGGGCTCGGCGCAATTGACGCTGAGCATCGGCCAATCGTGCCTCAGCTACCGCCAGATCAGCCTGAGCCTGACGATCATCCAGCTGCACCAAAAGCTGCCCCTTTTTCACTTGCTGACCGGTGGTGAAATCAATCGCTACAATCCGCCCGGTAACCTCACTGGTCACCGCAACTTCATCGCGCGAGCGCAAGGTGCCAACCGCTTCAATTCTATCCCTGACTGTCTGTACTTCTGGCTGGACCACGTGTACGGCTTGAGGACGTTTTTCCCGCCCCTGTTGCTGCTCAACGGGGGCAAGCTGATGCCAGGCAAGAGCCGCCAATGCCGTCATAACCATGATCAACAATCCTGTTAGCCATTGTTTCACGAATTTTTTCTCCCTCTATTGCCCGGGTTAGTGACAGACGATCCTTTGCGGTCTTATCATGCCCACGTCACGTTGCACGCTGCAGCAAAACATATTCAGGTGAACTTTTCACCGTCTGTTAAGCTGCGCTACTGCAGAGTCGGCACCCACATCAGAGTCAACTGACACTGTCAGGTTCCTTACTTTATCTGCTGGCTGGAGTTATCCATGCTTTCTACTCGTTCGTCCCGATCAAGGATCACCCGTCTTACTTTTCTGCTGGGCCTTGCCGTACTGCTGTCAGGCTGTAGCCACGATCGTTACCTGTTTCTGGAGCGTGCCGAGCTGGATCAACTGGAGCAACAGCACAAACTGCAACAGCAGCGCATTGAAGCTCTTGAAGCTCTTGAAACACGCACTCTTGAGCAGTTTGATGTTATGGAAACGCGCCAGCAGCTGCGCCAGCAGGCACTGCTCGACCGTTTGAGCCGACAACAGGACCTGATTCAGTCACTGCCGCAACAGCAGGCAAGCATTTTGCCACCGCAGCCAACCACCAGCGAGCCGTCCGCCCGTCTCAAGGGCAAACTGGTAGTGGGTGAGACGGAACCGATTTACATTGCCGATCCGGGCCTAGTCTATACTGCACGCATTGACAGCGGAGCCACAACCTCTTCCCTGCATGCACTCAATATCCAGCGTTTTGAACGCAACGGACAGCCTTGGGTCCGGTTTGATATCAGTGTACCCGGCCGTGATGAAACCCTGACCATGGAGCATGAAATTTCCCGACGTGCTCGCATCATACAATCAAACACCGATGACCCCGAACGACGCATTGTCGTAGAGCTGCCGTTCATGATTGGCGATCACCGTGACCTGGCTGAATTTACCCTGAGCGATCGCAGCCACCTGACCTACCCAGTACTGGTTGGACGCAACATCCTGCGTGATGTGATGCTGATTGATGTGGGCCAGGAGTTCGTGACCGAGCTGCCCGAAGGCCTCAATACTGAACAGGGAGCCAAAACACCTTGAGCCGACATTCAAAAGCCCCGTTTTATATTGCAACGGGCCTGCTGATTCTGGCCGGCGTCCTGCTGGCCGTTCTGCGTCATTATCAGCTGGGGGTTCCCTGGCTACCAGGCCAGCAACAGCCTGTCTGGCTGGTCGAAGCACGGGTCGATTTTCGTGCCTGGGGCGAGCCCGTCACGGTCAGCCTCAACCTGCCGGACAGTCCGCCGGGGTTTTCGGTACTGTCCGAGCAGGCAGCCTCACCCGGTTACGGTTTTGCCATTACACAACGTGGCCATGATCGCCGTGCGGAGTGGACAATCCGCCAGGCAAACGGCCCACAGACACTCTACTTCAAGAGCCGACTGATCGCTTCCGCACAGACCGACACTGAGCCCGACAATACTCCAGTCACCGCCAGCGAAGTTTTTCTGGAGGGACCGGACATTGCGGCCGCACGCGCGGCGATTGAGCTGGCGGGCAGTCGCTCCAGCAATCCGGCCAGCTTCACACGCGAGTTGATCACCCTGCTTAACAGCCCAACACCGGACCAGAATACGCGACTTTTGCTGAGTGACAGAACCCGCGCCGAGGCACTTTACCTTCTCATCAACCACAGCGGCACACCGGCTCGCATCGCCGAAGGACTGCGACTTGAGGACGCTCGCCGACAGCAATCGCTGCTACCCTGGCTGCAGGTACATGACGGCAAGCGCTGGCTCACGTTCAACCCACGTACCGCTGAGCAAGGGGTGCCGGATGATGTATTGCTCTGGCGGCAGGAGGCCAGTTCATTACTGGATGTAACCGGAGGCAGCAACTCGGTGGTCAGCTTCTCAATGTTGCGTCAGACAGTTCCCGCCCTGCAGATCATCCGCGCCGAGGCTGACGGGCAGGCGTTCGGGGCCTTCAGCCTGCATCAACTCCCGGTTGAGCAGCAAGGCATGTTCCGCATGCTGTTGTTGCTTCCGTTTGGTGCACTGGTGGTCTGCCTGATGCGAATAGTGGTTGGCATCAAGACTTCCGGCACATTCATGCCGGTATTGATTGCTGTGGCCTTTGTGCAAACCTCTCTACTGCCAGGCCTAGCGGCCTTTATCGGCGTGGTCACACTGGGGCTCTTGATGCGAGGATATCTATCCAGCCTGAACCTGCTGCTGGTATCACGCATATCGGCTCTGATTGTACTGGTGCTGTTTATCACCGCCGGCATCAGCATTATCGGCTACCAAATGGGCTACAGCACCGGCATGACCGTCACATTTTTCCCGATGGTCATTCTGGCCTGGACCATTGAGCGCATGTCGATCCTGTGGGAAGAAGAAGGTGCTCGCGAGGTGGTTACTCAGGGCTTTGGCAGCCTGTTGGTCGCCATTTTTGCATTCCTGGTGATGCGCGCGCCGCTGGCAGAGCACCTCAGCTTCAATTTTCCCGAGCTACACCTTGTAGTACTGGGGCTAATCCTGCTGCTGGGTCAGTATACCGGTTACAAGCTCACCGAACTGCGCCGATTCACCCCGATGAAAAGGTACGACTAATGGGCTGGTGGGGCGATTGGATCAGCCCGCGCCGCATGAACCGGCTCGGCATCCTCAATATGAACAAGCGCAATATTGACTATATTGCGCGCTATAACGACCGCAGTGCCTACCCACTGGTAGACAACAAGCTGCTAACCAAACAGACCGTGGCAGAGTACGGCGTCGCCACACCTGCCTTGCTGCAGGTGGTGCGTGAGCAGCACGAAATTGGCCACTTCATGGAGCGGGTTAAAGGCTTCGATGGCTTTGCGATCAAACCGGCCAAGGGCTCCGGCGGCAAGGGCATTCTGGTAATCGGCTCGCATGAGGGTGAGCGCTTTATCAAAGCATCCGGGATGGAAATTTCGCTGCAGGAAATCGAGCGCCACCTGTCCAATATTCTGGCGGGGCTCTACTCACTGGGCGGCGCCCCCGATGTAGCCATCGTTGAGGCTTTGGTACGCTCCGAACCAGGCCTTGCACGCCACTCTTTTCAAGGTGTACCGGACATTCGCATCATTGTGTTCCAGGGCTATCCCGTAATGGCAATGCTGCGGCTGGCAACGCGTGCTTCAGATGGCAAGGCCAATCTGCATCAGGGTGCAGTGGGTGTCGGGCTGGATCTTGCCAACGGCCGCGCCCGCAACGCCGTACAGTTCGACCGTCCGTTGACGCTGCATCCCGATACCGGCCTTGAACTCAACAGCATCGAGATCGAAAGCTGGCAGTACCTGCTGAACATGGCCAGCAGCTGTTATGAAGCCACCGGGCTTGGCTACATGGGGGTGGACCTGGTCGTCGACGCGTTGCGTGGCCCACTTCTGTTGGAGTTGAATGCCCGCCCCGGGCTAGCCATCCAGATTGCAAATGGCAAGGGCCTGCTGCCACGCCTGCAGGCGGTTGAGGCACTGCGTCGTCCTCACCTGACCCCCGAGGCGCGAGTCGAGTGGGCCATGCAGCAGGCAGGCGCCAAGCCAGGCGATATTGACCCTGCACCGCTCTGCCTGGTAAACAGCATCCTCAGTGAGCAGCAGCGAACCCCGGCAGACGGCTGACCCTGGTCACCAGCACGACACCCAGCAGTGACATTGCACCGGTTGCCATCCAGGTCCAGTGCCAGCCACCAGCCTGAGCTGCCAGCCAGGCGATGGCTGGCGGCGCCACAAACTGACCAAAAGCCGACCATTGCAGCATCCAGCCAACACAGGTCGACACCACAGAACTGTCCGGTGCCAACCTTACCGCCAGCGAGAACAACGCTCCTGGCACCATGCCGCCGATGGCCGAAAACAGCAGTACAGCAAGGTAACGCAGCCAAGGGAAGTCAGCTGTCAGAGCCGAGAAAGCAAACCACGTGGTCATTGCCATCACAGCGAAACCGCCATACAGCAACTGCCTTGCCCCTACCCCCGCATGCAGCAAACGCCCCGACAGGACATTACCAATGATGTTGACCACCGCCGCCAGAGCTGTCAGCGGACCCACCAGCCCGGCACTGATGCCCGCCTCGGAATAGATTGAGGGCAGAAAGCCGATGACTGAAAGCCACTGACCGGAATAGGTGGCAAAAATCATCGCCACCAGCCAGGGGCCCGGATGACTCAGGGTCAATTTTAGTCGCCCCAGCACACGTCCCAACGCACTGCCTACCGGCCCCTCCTGGCGCGTATGCAGTTGCTGGTCCGGTGGCACGGCACGCCAGACCCATAACAGCATCAGCAGCGACAACAGTGCCATCAATATCCACCAGCCTTGCCAGCCCACCTGTGCCATTACCCATGGTCCAGCCAACAAGGCCGTGCCGGTGCCCAACCCCATATAGCACCCCCACCAGCCAAGCCGCAGGCTCAGCTTCTCTGCCACCACCAGGTGCCGAATCAGCCCCGGACCGGATAGCGTCACCAGCAGAAAACCGAAACCTTCAATACCCCTCAGCAACAGCAGCATGGCCGCACTCTGTGCCTGGCTGCCGATCAGGCTGGCGAGCACCAGAATACCCAGCCCCAGCAGCACACTGCGGCGCAAGCCGGCACTGTCCGCCAGCAGCCCAATCAGGGCCCCTGCCAGCATGCCGGCCAGCTGCACCAGAGACAGCAGGAATCCGGCCTCAACCAAAGTGACACCAAGAGCATCCTGCAGCACCGGAATGGCTGGTGGCAGTTTTCCGATATGAAGGGCAGCCGTGATACCTGCCAACATCACAACAAATTCAGGGGCCAGAGACCGCATCCTTAGACTCCAATAAGCAAAAGCCCGGGCACAGGGCCCGGGCTATGATGGCAAAACCGGTTCAGGTGATTAAACCACACCCTGCTCCAGCATGGCATCCGCCACCCGGCGGAAACCGGCAATATTGGCACCCAGTACCAAATTATGTGGCTGGTCAAATGCCTTGGCCGTTTCACTGCAGCGCTGGTAGATACCAGCCATGATCTGTTGCAGGCGTTCATCGACCTGCTCGAAGGTCCACTGTTGCATGCTGGCATTCTGTGCCATTTCCAACTGACTGGTAGCAACGCCGCCTGCGTTGGCCGCCTTACCCGGGCCATAGTGAATACGCTCGGCGATAAACACTTCCACCGCCTCAGGCGTTGAAGGCATGTTGGCACCTTCACTAATGCAGCGCACGCCATTACCGATGAGTGCGCGCGCATCCGCTTCGGTCAACTCGTTCTGAGTTGCGCATGGGAAGGCAGCATCGGCCGTATAGCGCCATACGACATGGCCATCTTCAGGGTAGGCCTCAACCGGGGTAAACTCCGCTTTCGGATGTTCTTCCAGATATTCGGCCAGCGAGCCACGACGCTCTTCCTTGATCTGTTTGAGGGTTTCCAAATTGATACCGTGACAGTCATACAGCGTACCGGTAGAGTCAGAACATGTAACCGGACGGGCGCCAAGGTGATACAGTTTCTCGATGGTGTAGATCGCCACGTTGCCGGCACCGGACACCAGACAGGTTTTGCCCGCCAGCGAGTCGGCATGGGCCTGCAACATGTTCTGGGCGAAGTAGACACAGCCGTAACCCGTGGCTTCCTTGCGTACCAGTGAACCGCCCCACAGTAACCCCTTGCCGGTCAAAACTCCTTCATAACGGCCAGTCAAGCGCTTGTATTGCCCGAACAGGTAGCCGATCTCACGCGCACCCACACCAATATCACCCGCCGGCACGTCAGTCGTCGGGCCGATGTGACGGTACAGCTCGTTCATGAAAGATTGACAGAAGCGCATGATCTCCTGATCGGAGCGCCCTTTGGGATTGAAGTTGGCACCGCCCTTGCCACCACCAATTGCCAAGCCGGTCAGGGCGTTTTTGAATATCTGTTCAAAACCGAGAAATTTGATGATGCCGGCGTTTACGGAAGGGTGAAATCGTAGACCGCCCTTATACGGGCCCAGAGCCGAATTGAATTCGATGCGGTAGCCCTTGTTGACCTGCACCTTGCCCTTGTCATCAACCCAGGGAATGCGGAACATGATCTGGCGTTCTGGTTCTACCATGCGCTCAATGATACCGCTGTCCCGGTAGCGCGCTTCTGACTCCAGCAAGGGTTCCAGCGACTCAAGCACCTCTTCAACAGCCTGATAAAACTCTGCCTGGGCGGGGCTGGAAGCCATCAGCTGCGTGATGGTGTTATGGATGTAGGACATCAATGTACCTCTGATGAATGGATTAAAGCTTCACGGGCAACACCAGAGTCGATGAAAGAATGACAACTGGCAGAAACACCCCAGTTGAACAGGCAGAACCGGGACACCCGCCGGAAAAAAGCTTGGTATTATACAGCACCACACTGGTGCAACAAAAGCACTAATGTGGTGCCTTGCACTATATTTGTGCAACATGCTGTTGCGATAAACATCTACACTCATTTTTTGGTCAGGCACTTCAACCCAGAGAAGCCCGGCGCATTACTTGATCCCAGTCAACGCGACCGAAGATTAACAAGGCCATGATGGAACTCAAGCCCACTGAAAGAGGCACAAGCCATGACACTTACACGTCTGTTGAAACATTCACTGTTGGCACTTGCCATCGGCACTGTGAGCCACTCGGCCATTGCCAATGAGCCGATCCAGCCAATCGAACCGCTCAAGAACGTGAACCTGGCCCTGGCCGAACTGGGCAAGAAACTCTACTTCGACCCACGCCTGTCCAAGTCAGGTTTCATCTCCTGCAACTCCTGCCACAACCTGAGCATGGGCGGCACCGACAATATCAAGACGTCCATCGGACATGGCTGGGCACAGGGTCCGATCAACTCGCCCACTGTTCTTAACTCCAGCCTCAACGTGGCACAGTTCTGGGACGGTCGTGCGGCTGACCTGAAGGAGCAAGCCGGTGGTCCGATCGCCAACCCGGCCGAAATGGGTTTCACTCACGTGCTGGCCGTCGATGTCATTCAAAGCATTCCAGGCTATGTACGTGAATTCCGCCTGGTATTCGGTGATGAAGAGGTGAATATCGACAAGATCACCGATGCCATTGCCGAGTTCGAAAATACGCTGGTGACACCAAACGCCCGTTTTGACCAGTGGTTGCTGGGCGATCAGGATGCCATCACCCCGTTTGAGCGTGAAGGCTACGAGCTGTTCAAAACCAGCGGCTGTGTCGCCTGTCACAACGGCCCAGCAGTCGGCGGCAACTCGTTCCAGAAAATGGGCCTGATTGAGCCCTACCAAACCAACAACCCTGTTGAAGGCCGCGCGGCGGTTACCGGCAAGGATGCGGATCGCTTTACCTTCAAGGTACCGACCCTGCGCAACGTGGAGCTGACCTATCCGTACTTCCACGACGGTGAGGCGGCCACCCTGACCGAAGCCACCGACATCATGGGTCGCCTGCAGCTGGGCCGTAAATTCACCGATGAAGAAAACGCCAAGATAGTGGCCTTCATGAAAACTCTGACCGGTGACCAGCCCCAGTTCCTGATGCCGATTCTGCCACCATCGGTGGATGCGACTCCGAAACCTCAACCGTTTGATTGAAACATCCCGACAGAGGCTCTCTCAGAGCCTCTGTCGCTTGCTTCAAGTTTCCTGCCCCGTTACTCTCCTGCAACACCTTTTCTCTGAACGTTATCGTGAGCACCTCAGATGAGCACACCAGCTGTTGAGTCATTTCTGAATCATGTATTCAGGCCCGGCATTTACTGGTCAATTCTATTGGTCGGCAGCCTATCGGCTGAGGGCGTGGCACTATATTTCCAGTATGGGCTGGACTACGGCCCCTGCGTGCTCTGCATCCATATCCGCCTCTGGGTTGCGGCTCTTGTTCTGGTTGCAATAACAGGCCTTTTGGCACAGCGTTGCACTCATCTGCAAAAGGTCTGTCACCTTCTGACTGCCGCTATTGCGCTGGGCTTTACCGAACGCAGCTGGCGCTTATTGGCCATTGAGCGCAACTGGATTGAGGGCAGCTGCAGTTTTGACTCTGGACTGCCTGACTGGTTTGCACCGGACCATTGGTGGCCCTGGATGTTCGAGATCTGGGAGTCCTGCGGCTATACACCGGAAATGCTGGGCGGTCTGACCATGGCCGAGCTGCTGGCCGGTGCAGGTTTGGTGTTTGTACCACTGGCATTCATCGGCCTTATCCGCAGCCTACTGCAACGCTGATTGACATGTTTCTGCAACGAACGTCAGGTTCAATGATCCCATGACATATTCGGAGGATCAAAGCATGAGCACCATTCACCTGACAGCACAGCTGAAACAGCTACTAAACCGCGGCTACTCAATCGATGATGTCCGCAACCTGGTGACCGTTCCGCATGAAGTACTGGAACAGGCTATCCACGAGCACCACTTGCAGGAACACAGCCGACGTCATGACCGACTGCTGCAGGGCCAGGCCGAGTTTGCCATGCGCCTTGGCCGACACTGACAAATCCAGTTGGGGCTTCCATGCGTAAACACTGATATTAAGCCGGGATTAACGACCTTTGCGCTATTTACAACGGGTCAAAGGCCGCTCTACACTCTGACGGTTTTTTATACTCCGGCCCTTGCTGCCGGCCATAACAAAGGAAGCCTGCAATGAAAAAAACTCTGCTGGTCGCTGCCGCGGCCCTGACGCTGTCCTCGACTGCCGCCATGGCCGAGCGCAGCGGTGAAGAACTCTACAAAACCAAGTGCTCCGTATGCCACGCTACCGGTGTTGCCGGTGCTCCGAAGTTCGGTGATGCTGCCGCTTGGGCACCCCGTGCCGAGAAAGGTATTGATGCACTGCTGGCAACTTCTCTGACCGGCATTAACGCCATGCCGCCCAAGGGCACCTGCATGGATTGCTCGGATGAGGAAATGAAGTCCGCCATCCAGTATATGCTGGACGCTGCCAAGTAATTCAGGCATGTGCTGAAACGCAAGAGGAGGCTCTATGCCTCCTCTTTTGCTTTTATCACCGCGAGGCAGTCCGCCCACAAGGAGCCTTCAGCTTACACGTTCACCCTTGGCTTGCAGATCCGCATGGTAGGAAGAGCGTACCAACGGGCCGCTGGCCACATGGGTAAAGCCCAGCTCCTTCGCGATCCGCTCAAATTCAGCAAATTCGTCAGGCGTCACATAACGCTCCAGCGCCAGATGGTTACGACTTGGCTGCAAGTACTGACCGATGGTAATCATGTCAACGTCATGTGCTCGCAGATCACGCATCACTTCGATGATCTCGTCATTTGTTTCGCCACAGCCCACCATCAGGCCGGATTTGGTCCGCACTTCAGGTCGCAGTGCCTTGTAGCGCTTGAGCAGATCCAGTGACCACTGATAGTCAGCCCCCGGCCGTACCTTACGGTACAGACGAGGAACGGTTTCCAGGTTGTGGTTAAACACATCAGGTGGGGTCTGTTCGAGAATTTCCAGTGCCACGTCCATGCGACCACGGAAGTCAGGCACCAGCGTCTCAATCTGTATCGACGGAATACGCTGACGGGTCTCACGGATGCAATCGGCAAAATGCTGGGCACCACCATCACGCAGATCGTCACGGTCCACCGAAGTGATCACCACATAGCGCAGTCCCATATCGGCAATCGCTTCGGCCAGCTCACGCGGCTCTTCCGGTGCCAGTGCGTTGGGACGACCATGGGCCACATCACAAAATGGGCAACGACGGGTACAGATATCGCCCATGATCATGAAAGTCGCTGTGCCATGACTAAAACATTCACCCAGATTGGGGCAACTGGCCTCTTCACAGACAGACGCCAGCTTGTGCTTGCGCAGCTTGTCCTTGATCCGCTTAACTTCAGCATTGGAGCCCATGCGAACCCGCAGCCAGTCCGGCTTGCGCTGCATCTCCTCCTTCTCGGTCGGGATCACCTTGACCGGGATACGAGCAACCTTTTCAGCGCCACGCAGTTTGACGCCCTGCTCGACTCTACCGCTGTTTTTTTCGGTGGATTCAGCCATTCTGATTCAGTCTTCCAGTATTGGTGTGCGGGTGATCTGATTATACCCCAATTTTTTAACCAAGTAATTTACTAGGTTATTGGGCAGTTGCGCCAGATCGGCGTCGGGCACCAGGGTCTGCACCTGAGTCATTTCAAGCCCCGCGTAACCGCAGGGGTTTATGCGCAGAAAAGGTTCCAGATCCATGTTCAGGTTAAGTGCCAGGCCGTGAAACGAGCAACCCCTGCGGATACGGAGTCCAAGCGAGCAGATCTTGCGCTCATCGACATATACGCCCGGCGCATCCGGTTTCGGGTAGGCATTGATACCGTAGTCAGCCAACACGGCCACGATTGACTGCTCAATAATATCGACCAGATCACGTACTCCCAACTTGCGTCGACGCAGGTCCAGCAAGAGGTAAGCGATGAGCTGGCCGGGGCCGTGGTAGGTTACCTGACCACCGCGATCCACCTGTACCACAGGTATGCTGCCGGGGTTAATCAGATGCTCTGCCTTACCTGCCTGCCCTTGTGTGAAGACCGGTTCATGCTGAAGCAACCAGATCTCGTCGCGACTGTCCGCTGTACGATTGTTGGTGAACGTTTGCATCCGCTGCCAGATAGGGGCATAGGGCTGAAGCCCCAGCTCACGCACAATCAGCTGGTCAGCTAACGTCATCAGAGCACCATCTTCACACGGCCGGTCGCTTTGAGATCCTGATGCAGATTTTCCAGCTGTTCCTTGCTGGTCGCGGTAATTCTCATACGCACCGAGCTGTAGTTGCCGTTGCCACTTTCCTGAACGGTGACCTGTTCAATATCCAGATCCGGTGCATGGACTTGCACGATTTCGACCACCATTCCCTTGAAGTCGTGCGCATTGTCACCAATCACCTTGATCGGATAGTCGGGGTGAGGAAATTCAATTTTGGGTGCTTTGGGTTCTGTACTCATGAGCTCTCTCCGGTCATCAACCGGTGTTGGAAACGGGTAAACAGGGTAAACATGCGCTGCCACAGCGGGCCCCTGGCGCCATCGGCAACGGGACATCCATCAATCTCCAGCACCGGCACAACGCCACGGGTGGAGCTGGAAATCCAGACCTCATCCGCACCAGCCAGTTCATCCGGTCGTAAATCAACTTCCTGATAGGGGATGCCATTCTCGGCCGCCAGTTCCAGAATAAGTTCCCGCGTGGTACCACCCAGAATTTCCGAACTGCGTTTGGGCGTATAGATCACGCCCTGACGTACCAGAAACAGGTTGCAGGAGGTACCCTCACTCAACAGACCATCGCGTACCAGCAAAGCTTCATCAGCGCCTGCTTCGCGTGCCTGCTGCAGTACCAGAATATTGGGCAGCAGGCCGGTGGACTTGATATCACAGCGATGCCAGCGCAGGTCAGCAGTCACGATTACCTTGAAGCCCTGAACCTGCTCCGGGCCATCGGCATAGATGTCGCGGATCGGAGAGCAGCAGGCAAACACGGTTGGTTGCATCCGGTCGTCATAGGCGTGGGTAC
The DNA here is from genome assembly GCF_040547585.1 of Marinobacterium sp. MBR-111. Lineage (NCBI taxonomy): Bacteria > Pseudomonadati > Pseudomonadota > Gammaproteobacteria > Oceanospirillales > Oceanospirillaceae > Marinobacterium > Marinobacterium sp. MBR-111. The sequence goes on along the minus strand of NZ_JBEPQA010000010.1, from coordinate 81,533 downwards.
GGTAACCGGCACTGCCACGGCTGATCTGTAGATAGACCGAGAGGTTACCGCCTCCGTTCCGACTGACAAGCTCATCCAAAATAGCCGCCCAGTCATACTCTGTTTCGATTCGGATAGCACGCAGGCTGTAGGCAAGACGATCTAAATGTTGCTGTAGGCGAAAGCCAACCCCCTGATAGTAAGGGATCACTTCATACACACTGTCAGCAAACAGAAAGCCGCGATCAAACACAGAGATCTGTGCCTGATCCGCCGGCAGGTATTCACCGTTGAGGTAGACGATATCTTTATTCATAAAACGCAACTGCCCACATCAGTAGTAGATGTGGGCAGCATAAACCGGATTCAAGGTTTTTGTCTGATTTTTAGCCGATCAGGCCAATGAAGAAAAGCAGTATCGCGTGCCAGATACGCTTGAACAGCCCACCTTCAGGAACGGCTTCCAGCGCAACCAGGGGAACCGATGCCACGCGTTCTCCCTGAAGAGTTATCTGAACCTGCCCCAACACATCACCGCTGGCCACCGGGGCCTTAATCACCTTATCCAGTTCAATACTGGCTTCGAGCTGGTCGGTCTGGCCACGCGGAACGGTCACGGCCAGGTTTTCGGCCACGCCAAGTCGAATCTGGTCGCGGCTGCCAGCCCAGACTTTTTCGTCACGCAGCACCTGTCCCGCTTCGTACAGCGCGTGGGTTCGGTAGTAACGGAAACCGTAAGACAGCAGCTTCTGGCTCTCCTGTGCCCTTACCTCTTCACTGCTGCTACCCATTACCACTGAGATCAGGCGCATATCATCACGTTCGGCCGAGGCCACCAGACAGTAGCCGGCTTCGTCAGTATGACCGGTTTTGATGCCATCCACGCTATCATCACGCCACAGCAGCTTGTTGCGGTTGGGTTGACGTATATTGTTATAGGTAAAGTACTTTTGTGAATAGAGAGCGTAGTGCTGGGGGAATTCGTTAATCAGGGCCTTGCCCAGTTTTGCCAAATCGATCGCCGTTGAATAATGGTCTTCTGCCGGCAGGCCAGTGGCATTCTCGAAATGGGTGTTTTCCATCCCCAGCAGGCGCGCATGCTGGTTCATCAAGTCAGCAAATGCCCGCTCGCTGCCGGCAATATGCTCGGCCAATGCAACTGAGGCATCGTTGCCTGACTGGATAATAACGCCGTGCAGCAGATCATCCACGCTGACCTGCGTTCCTTCCTGGATAAACATGCGTGAGCCACCAGTACGCCAGGCCTTTTCACTCACCAGAACCATGTCTTCAAGTGCAATATTGCCCTTGGCAATCTCGTATTCGACCACATAGCTGGTCATCATTTTGGTCAGACTGGCGGGCGGGAAGCGCTCATCTTCACGGTCCGCGGCGATGACATGTCCCGTATCGGCATCCATCACCAGATAGGCACGCGCTGCAATCTGGGGCGGAGCCGGAATCAGGGCTGAAACCGCCTGGGCTGTGCTCGCCATCAGCATCAGCACCAGCAGGACAGAAAGAGCGAAGAAGTGTTGAAGAGTGAGTCGTTGCGCCATAGTCTCGTTACATCGTGGAAGTGAAGTCTTGCAGCAGTGACCCGCTGCCCGTACAAAGGTTCAACTCTACCCGCCGGTTCAGGGCAAGTCCACCAAGTGTGCGCCCGGATAACCCGCTGCCTTAAGCTGATCCAGAATCCAGCTCAGTGTATGACTGCCAGTCAGTGGACCCAGATGAACCCGGTAAAGGGTTCGCGCTTCACGCTGCACCGGGTTGATCTGAACCGGCTCTTGCAGCAGACCACGCAGACGTTCCGCAACATCCCGAGCACCAGACTCGGTTGAGAATGCCGCGATCTGCAACATGCGTCCAGTGATCGCAGCTTGATCAGCACTGACCAGGCTGCGCCCTTCCTGCTCTCTGGACTGCGCCAGCACGGCACCGGTACTGCCTGGAATGATTGCCTCCACTTCAACTCGGGCCGTGCCCTTCTGCAGCATGTCCAGACGGTAGGCCGCCGCGTAGGACAGATCGATTACTCGGTCATCATGAAACGGGCCGCGGTCGTTAACCCGCACGACCACCTGACGGCCATTGTCGAGGTTCGTCACTCGAACAAAACTGGGTAACGGCAGCGATTTGTGCGCCGCTGTCATCTGGTACATGTCGTATATTTCACCGTTCGAAGTGGTGTGGCCATGGAATTTTTTGCCATACCACGAGGCGTTGCCCCGCACACGATAACCTTCGGCATTCGGCAATACGTAGTAGCGCTTGCCAAGCACTTCATAGGGGCTTTTGTTGCCCCAGCGGCTGACCGGCTCGTAGCGCGGCACGGCATCCGGCACATGAGCCATACTGATCGCCTGATCAGGCCCACGATCATGCTTCATACTGTAACGACTGCTGCTGCCGCTGTCCTTGGAAGCGCAACCGCCCAGGGTCAGTGCTACTGCCAGCAGCGGCAACATCAGCCTTTTCATCTCAACGCCCCTGTGATTCACGTGCTTCACGAATCGCTTGACTCAGCTCATACACCGCCATGGCATACAGGTGGCTATGGTTGTAGCGGGTAATGACATAAAAGTTATGCAGCCCGAGCCAGTAATGTTCACCATCATCCATGGTCAGCTCCATCAGGGTCGCCTTCTGTTCCGGATCAAGGTCACGTCGCGTGGAGACGCCTCGCGCCTCCCACTCGGCCAGACTGACTTCGGGCTTAAGACCAGCATTAACCCATTGAGGGTCAGCCGGTTCATTCATGACCACGTTGGAACGTACCGGTTCACCGGCCTTCCAGCCATGCTTATTAAAATAGTTGGCGACACTGCCAATGGCATCAACCTTGTTGCTCCAGATATTGCGCTTGCCATCGGCATCGAAGTCCACAGCGTAGTTGCGGAAACTCGAGGGGATGAACTGGCCATAGCCCATGGCACCGGCATAGGAACCCACCAGCTCAGTGGGATCGAGATCTTCCTCTCGCACCATCTGCATGAACTCGATCAGCTGTCCCCTGAAGAAATCAGCCCGTTTGGGGTAATCAAAGCCGAGTGTCGCCAGGGCATCCAGTACTCGATAACGCCCCATGATACGGCCGTAGCGAGTCTCGACACCGATAATGGCAACGATAATTTCCGCCGGGACACCGTAGGTTTCTTCTGCTCGCTTGAGGGTATCTTCATGCTCATTCCAGAAGCTGACTCCCTGACTGATCCGGTTCGGTTCCACAAAAATCTTGCGATACTCACCCCAGGTCAGGCGGCGCTCCGCAGGGCGCGAAATGGCTTCCAGAATCGACTCCTGTCGCTGAGCTTCAGCCAGTACCTTACGCACTTCATCAGCATCAAAGCCCTGTTCAGCGAGCCTGGTTACGACGTCGTCGGCGAGTGGATGAGTGTCATATCCGTCAGCCGCATAACCTGTGCCTGCTCCGGCCAGCATCAGCCCTGCCAGCAGCAGTGTTCCGATCTTCTTGCGCATTCCATCTCTCCCTCAGCGGGTCAGCATCTGTCTATGTGTCCTGATGGACATCAGTATGCCAAACCCCGCCATCAGCGTCACAATTGAGGTCCCGCCGTAACTGACCATTGGCAGGGGTACCCCCACCACCGGTAGCAACCCGGTCACCATTCCGATATTCACGAACACATATACAAAAAAAGTCAGCGTAATACTGCCGGCCAGCAGGCGAGAAAAACTGTCCTGTGCCTGCACCGAAATAATCAACCCTCGTGCAATGATCAACAGGTATAGCGCCAGCAGAATCAATACGCCGGACATTCCCAGCTCTTCACCAATCACCGCAATAATGAAATCGGTATGTGACTCCGGCAGGAAATCGAGCTGTGACTGGGTGCCATGCAGCCAACCCTTGCCCGGCAGGCCACCGGAGCCGATGGCGGTTTTGGACTGGATAATGTTCCAGCCTGCCCCCAACGGATCACTTTCAGGGTCCAGGAAAGTAAGTACCCGCTGACGCTGATAGTCTTTCATAATGGCCCAGAGCGCCGGCAAGGCCGCTCCAACCAGTCCAAGGGCAATAAAAATCCAGCGCCAATAGACACCTGAAAGCAGAATAACGAACACACCTGAAGCCGCGATTAACAATGAAGTCCCAAGGTCGGGCTGCTTCATGATCAAAGCAGTGGGGATTGCCAACAGTACCAGGGTACTGAGCAGATGCCGGAAAGTGGGTGGCAACTGCTGTCTCGTTAACCAGGCGGCAACCATCAAAGGCACCGCCAGCTTCATTAGTTCTGAAGGCTGAAAGCGAAATCCCGGCAGTTCCAGCCAGCGCTGCGCGCCCTTGGCACCAACACCGAAGAACAGCACACCCAGCAGCAAACCAACCCCGGCTATATAGGCCAGAGGAGCCAGAAACCGATAGGTTCTGGGCTGGATCTGTGCCAACACCAGAATGACCACAAAGCCGGCACCCATCCTAACGGCCTGGCGATTCACATAGCCAAAATCCTGCCCTGAGGCACTATAGAGCACAAAAAGACCAAACCCACACAGCAGCAGCAGTAACAGCAACAGCCAACCATCCAGGTGGGTATAGCGCCACAGCCCATCCGGCCGCTGAAGGTGCACGTTACTGCCTGGCATGGTGCGTTGAAAGTCACGATTACTCATGGTTTCACCTGCAGGTCATTGTTGTAATCGCCTACGAGCCAGGCATCCATCACTTCACGTGCAATGGGAGCTGCGGTACTCGACCCGCCGCCCCCATTTTCGACCACGACGGCCACAGCTATGCGGGGATTATCCGCTGGCGCGAACGCAATAAACAGGGCATGGTCACGGTGCCGTTCTGCCAGTGCTTCAGCATCGTATTCCGCATCCTGCGCAATACCAACCACCTGGGCCGTACCGGTCTTGCCCGCGATACGATACTGCGCCCCTTGGGCGGAGCGGCGAGCAGTACCTTTTGCGCCATGCATGACCGACACCATGCCACCAATCACGTGATCCCAATGGTTAGGATTCTTGAGTACAACATCAGCCGGCTTTGGCTTGCGTCGGTAGATCGGATTAAACGGTACCGGGGTGTCTCCCAACTCCGGCACCAGCCCCTGCAGCATATGCGGCTGTACCCAACGCCCACGGTTGGCCAACACGGAGGCTGTCGTTGCCAGCTGCAGTGGCGTCATAACCAGAAAGCCCTGTCCTATACTCAGGTTGATAGAGTCACCAGGGTACCAGGGCAAACGACGATCATTTTCTTTCCACTCCCTTGAGGGCAGGAAGGAGGTAATGGCTTCCGGCAGATCCAGACTGGTATCTGCCCCCACTCCGAAACGACCGAGGAAGTCAGACATCGGGTCAACGCCCATCTTGTGACCCACCTCATAGAACCAGACATCGCAGGATTCAGCCATGGCATCATTGAGATTAACCCAGCCATGGCCGCTACGCTTCCAGTCACGATAGCGGCGGCCATTCTGATTGATCTGATAGAAGCCTGGGTCCCAAATTCTTTTTTCTGGCGTAATCGTATCCGTTTCCAGTGCCGCCAGCGCGATGACCGGCTTGATGGTGGAGCCAGGTGGATAACCACCACGCAGAGCACGGTTGAACAATGGCAGATCAATAGAGTCACGCAAAGCGCTGTAGTCACGACTGGATATACCGGTCACGAACAGGTTGGGGTCATAACCCGGTGTGCTGACCAGTGCCAGTATTTCGCCGCTGCCCGGCTCAATCGCCACAATGGAAGCTCGCCGTCCCTCTAACAGGGACTCGGAAAACTGCTGCAGGCGCAGATCCAGACTCAGCTGTATATTCTGTCCCGGCACCGGGTCTTCCCGTTCAAGCACGCGCAGAATACGCCCTCGGGCATTGGTCTCTACCTTCTGGAAACCCACTTGCCCGTGTAGAAGGTCTTCATAGAACCGCTCGATACCCAGCTTGCCAATATAGTGTGTAGCGGCATAATTGATCGGGTCGACTTGCCCCAACTCACGCTCGTTTATCCTGCCTACATAGCCCAGCGCATGCGCCAGGGATTCTCCGTAGGGGTAGCGTCGAATCAGGTCGGCTTCAACCTGCACACCTGGGAGCCGATGGTAATTCAGTGAAATGCGGGCGATTTCGTCTTCGCTCAGACCAAAACGTAACGGAACCGTTTCGAACGGCCGCCGGCGCTGTTGCAGACGCTGCTCGAAACGCTCGATATCACGTTCACTCAATTCAATCAGCTCGGCCAGTTCAGCCAGTGTGGTATCGAGATCCTGCACTTCCTCTTTCAGCAGAGTGACCGAAAAGTTGGGCTGGTTATCGGCCAACAGCACCCCGTTGCGATCATAGATAAGCCCTCGACGAGGGGCAACAGGCTGTAGCTGCACTCGATTTTTTTCGGATATGGCCGCATAGCGGTCAAACTCGATCACCTGCAGATAGTAGACGCGCCCAATCAGTATCAGCATCAACAACAGTACACAGCCGAAGGCAAAAGCGGCCCGGTTGGTAAAGGTGATGCTTTCCTGAGAATAGTCCTTCAAGCGCTCAAAGGGTGCCATGGTGCGCCACTATTTATGGTAAGGGTGGCCCTGGAGAATGGTCCAGGCACGGTAGAGCTGTTCAGCGAGTACCACTCGCACCAGCGGGTGCGGCAACGTAAGTGCAGACAACGACCACTTCTGATCGGCCAATGCAAGGGCTCGCGGATCAAGGCCATCAGGCCCACCGATCAGCAGGCTGATATTGCGGCCGTCCATGCGCCACTGTTCGGACTGCTCGGCCAGCTGTGGAGTTGACCAGGGGCGACCTTTCACATCCAGCGCCACCACCCGGTCCCCCTTGCCGATGGCCGCGAGCATGGCATCACCTTCACTGCGAATGGCGCGGGCGATGTCGGCATTCTTGCCTCGATGGCCCGGCGTCAGCTCCACCAACTCCAGCTGGAAGTCCGGCGGCAGGCGACGGGCATACTCGTTATAGCCCTCCTCAACCCAGGCAGGCATGCGGTTACCAACGGCAAGCAGGCGAATACGCATACTTCAGTGCTTACTCCTGCACAGGTTCTGCGCTGTCTTCGGCATCAAACCGCCACAGACGTTCCAGGTCATAGAAGCTGCGTGCATCCGGCATCATCACATGTACGATCACATCGCCCAGATCCACCAGTATCCAGTCACCCACCGCCTGGCCTTCAGTGCCCACGGGTTGCAGACCAGACGCCTTGACCTTGTCGAGCACCTCCTGTGCCACGGACATCACGTGCCGCTTGGAAGTGCCGCTGGCGATAACCATGTAATCGGTCACACTGGACTTGCCGCGCACATCAATTTCGGTGATGTCACGGGCCTTGATATCTTCCAGTGCACTGTGCACCAGTTCACGCAGTTGCTCAGTTTGCATTAGCGCTTTGTACCTTCTCTTTTGAGTGAAAACCATAAAGTTCATGCTGGCTGATATAGTGCCACACCGGCTCAGGTAACAGATAGCGCGGCGACTGTCCGGACGCTATCAACTGCCTGATCTGGGTGGCGGATATCCCCAGCGGGGTTAATTCCTGAATATGAATACGCCCTGAGGGCAATCCAAGCAGCTCCTTATGATCACGGCTTCGATGCTGCTGCAACAGCGCCTGCAGCACTGGGCTGAGATCACTGTCAACATAGCCCGGCCGTGCAATAACCAGAATATGGGCATAATCCAGAAACGCCTGCCAACGGTGCCAACGCTCCAACGTCTGAAAGGCATCCATACCCATGGTCATGACAATGGGGCAACCGGGCCCGCGCTCCTGGCGCAATGACTGCAGCGTCAGTAGTGAGTATGAAGGCTCATCCGCTTCGACTTCTCGCGCATCGGCACAGAGTGCCGGTTCGTCTGCCACCGCCAACTGCACCATTTCAAGCCGCTCACGCGCTGTGCAGCCAGGCCGATCACGGTGTACCGGCTCGCCGGAGGGGATCAGACAGACCTGTTCGACTTCAAGCCACTGCTGCAGTTCCAGCGCCGTACGCAGGTGGCCATTGTGAACAGGGTCGAAGGTTCCACCCATGAACACCAGCGGCGGCATCAGCTGCGAACCTGACCGTCACCCAGCACGATGTATTTTTCCGATGTCAGCCCTTCCAGCCCCACCGGACCCCGCGCATGGATTTTGTCCGTGGAGATGCCGATCTCGGCGCCCAGACCATATTCGAAACCATCGGCAAAACGGGTCGATGCATTCACCATCACCGAGCTGGAATCCACCTCGCGCAGGAACGCACGCGCCTTGGTGTAGTTCTCGGTGATAATGGCATCGGTGTGCTGTGAACTGTGGCGATTGATGTGTGCAATCGCTTCATCCATGCCGTCCACAATCCGAATCGACAGAATCGGTGCCAGGTACTCGGTGTCCCAGTCAGCATCGGTTGCCGCATTCAGTCGTGGCAGCAGCGCCAGAGTACGTGCACAGCCCCGCAATTCAACGCCCAGCTGCTCATAGTGCTCCGCCAGCTCCGGCAGCAGCTCACCGGCCACGGCCGCGTCAACCAGCAGGGTTTCCATGGTGTTGCAGGTGCCATAGCGATGCGTTTTGGCGTTGATGGCGATATTCAGCGCTTTGGTACGGTCGGCCTCGGCATCAATATACACATGGCAGATACCGTCCAGATGCTTGATCACCGGCACGCGGGCATCGTTGCTGATCCGTTCGATCAGGCCCTTACCGCCACGTGGCACGATGACGTCGACATATTCAGGCATCGCAATCAGACGACCAACGGCCTCACGGTCTGTGGTTTCGACCACCTGTACCGCTTCATGAGGCAAGCCAGCAGCTTTCAGTCCTTCTGCGATGCAAGTCGCAATCGCCTGATTGGAATGGATCGCTTCCGACCCACCGCGCAGAATCGCCGCGTTACCGGATTTCAGGCACAGGCTTGCCGCCTCGCAGGTCACATTGGGACGCGACTCGTAAATGATGCCGATAACCCCCAGGGGTACGCGCATCTTGCCAACCTGAATGCCGGACGGGCGATAGCTCATGTCGCGAATCGCGCCGATCGGGTCCGGCAGCGCCGCGACCTGGCGCAACCCCTCGATCATGCCGTCAATACGGGCCGGAGTAAGCTCAAGCCGGTCCAGCAATGCGTCATCCAGCCCTTTGTCGCGACCGTTTTCCATATCGGTACGGTTTGCCTCTGCCAGCGCTTCACGGCGGGCATCAATCGCCTCAGCCATGGCCAGCAGAGCCTTGTTCTTACTGTCGGTGTCAGCACGGGCCATCAGACGTGAAGCCGCGCGTGCCTGTTCACCGAGTTGGGTCATATACTGTGCTACATCCATCATCGTCTATCCGCTTGGACATTGTCAGCCGCACAGTATAACGCCAGTGACACAAAAGGTCTTTTGGTGCTGCAAAAAGCTGGTTTATGCTGCGGGGGTATTGCTGTGACCTTGAGATGATTGTTGCTATCATCGGACATCTATCTTTCGCTATCAGTCACCCGATGCAAGAAGCCCCCATGGAGCCACAAGACGACACTCACCACAGCCCTCGCACGCTGTCCCTGCGCGCATTGCTCTCGGTCGCCCTTATTCTGCTGCTGAGCCTGTCCCTGGGCGGTGTACTCGAGTACCTGCGCAGCAGCGACCTTGCACGCCAGCAGGCCAATGAAGTAGGTATGATGTTTGGCCGCAGCAGCGCCATCCTGATCCAGCCGCTGGTACTATCCGATGACCGTATCAGCCTGAACTTCATGTTCAACGAACTTGCGGCACAACCCCTGATCAGCGGTTTACGACTGACCGCTCCAGACCAGACCCTGATCGCGCTGGCGGGGCAGCCTCAGGGGCGTGGCCACAGCCTTGACCTGGTGCAGGGGGACGAAGTCATTGGCCAGCTGACCTACTGGACCAACCCGACTCCCTTCGAACAGTTACTGCACCGACAGCTGCTGGAAACAGCACTGTTGCTGGGTGGCAGTCTACTGTTGACTGCATTGCTGCTGGGCCTCAGCCTGCGCCGCCAGCCTGTTTCGGACCAGACCGAAGCCAAGCCCGATTTCCGTGAACTGGTCAGTGAACTGACCCCTGCCGCTTCCCGAGACTCCATTCCGGCTTTCAGCTTCGACGACATGGACAACACGGGTACGGAGCCCCGTTCACCAACACCGGCAGCGTCAAACAATACAGACCCTGTGACCAAGAGGCAGCCACCTGAGCAAGCTCAAGTTGAAGCCGAAATCAAACCCTCTCCCGCACAACCGAATCAGGACTCGCAGGGCGATATGGCGGCTGAGTCCGCCCCTCTAAAGCCTGAACAGGAACTGGAAACCGAGCCGAAGGCTGCATATCCGTTAGATGACCGCCGCGAGCCCAGTTTTGATACAGATGAGCTGGTGTCACTGCTTAAGCCGGAACGGGATGATGCCCGCATGCCCAGCTTCATCCCTCAGGTACCGCACATTAGTGATCTGGCCGATGACAGTGACGAGGCGATGGTGCCCGACACCGATGAGATGGAGTTGGAGGAGCACACGGGACAAGAGGAAGAGTATACCCCCTTGCATCCCAACCCGTTGAAGCTCGGTAGCAACGAGGAACAACTGGGCCTGTACAGTTTCGAACACGAACTGGAGCTGATGCTGACTCCCGATGAGGCAGGTTACCTGCTGCTGATCGACACCCGAAGCGCCCACTCCGACAATGTGGAGGATGACGAGCGCAATGCACTGCTGAAAAACTACCGAACCCTGGCCAACTCTGTGGCCCGCATCTACAGCGGCAGCATCGAGCCGATGAGCGATGGCAACCTGCGCGTACTGTTCACCAACGCGGATGACAAGGACAGTCATGGCATCAATGCACTCTGCTGTGCCATGTTGTTCACCCATCTCTACAAGCAGTACAACCAGAGTCAGATTCGCGCTTTCCAGCCGGTCATGAACCTGCACATGGCCCTGGTGCGTGGCGCACATGATCGCATCGAACGGATGCAGGAGGAAGCCCACTTCCTCACCCGCACCACTCAAAGCAATGAGCTGATCAGCCATACGGCGTTGACCGAAGCGCCGCTGCTGAAGGAGAGCCTGCTGCAGAAAGCGGATATTCGGCGCGAGGATGAAGACAAGGTGCTGATTCTCAGCGTCAGCGAATCCTATCAGGCCCTGCTGGAGAAACAGGCAAGACACCTGCTGAGCAAGCTGAATGAACGTCAGCAGGGGGCACAGAACAGCCAGCCGACCTCCTGAGGAGGCTGGCTGGCAAGCTATCAGTCGCTGATGACCTCCATGCCATCAACCCGCTGATACCCCCGCGGCAGCTTGTTGCCGCGACGGCCGCGTTCACCACGATAGTGCTCCAGTTCGACTCCCTTGAGCTTCAGGTGCTGGCGACCGGCATGCACCATCAGCGTATCCTCAGGCCCCAGCAGCATGATATGGGTCATGAGCTCTTCACCGCTGGCGGCACGCGCCGAAGGAATGTTGATGATCTTGTTGCCCTTGCCGCGCGCCAGCTCGGGCAGCTCTGATACCGGGAACACCAGCAGCCGCCCTTCACTGCTGATCGCCGCCAGTAATGCATCACCACTCGGTACCAGCACCGGCTGCAGCACCTTCGCTCCCTTGGGCAGAGTCAGGGCGGCCTTGCCGTTTTTGGTTTTGCTGGTGAGCTGATCAACCCGGGTGACAAAGCCGTAACCTGCATCCGAGGCCAGCAGCACCGCGTCTTCGTCACGGCCACAGACCAGTGCATCCACCACCGCGCCCTTGGGCAGGCTGATATGACCGGTCACCGGCTCGCCCTGTCCCCGTGCCGAAGGCAGCGCATGGGTATCCAGCGTATAACTGCGCCCGGTCGAGTCCAGCAAAACGGTCGGCTGGTTCATCCGCCCGGCACAGGCCAGTTTGAAGCCATCACCGGATTTGTAGCTGAGCCCCGATGCATCAATATCATGCCCCTTGGCTGCGCGAATCCAGCCCTGCTTGGACAGTACCACCGTGACAGGGTCGGCGCTGAGCAGATCCTTTTCACTGAAGGCACGCGCCTCGCCGCGTTCGGCCAGAGGCGAACGGCGGGCATCACCAAACTCCTCTGCCGCCGCTTCGATCTCTTCCCGGATCAGTTTGCGCATCAACTCATCCGAGCCCAGGGTTTCCTCCAGACGCTGGCGCTCTTCACTCAGTTCGTCCTGCTCGCCCCGGATCTTCATCTCTTCCAGTCGCGCCAGGTGACGCAGCTTGAGATCAAGAATTGAATCGGCCTGCACATCGGTCAGGCCAAAACGGCGCATCAGCTCATCTTTCGGCTTTTCCTCCTCCCGGATGATGGCAATCACCTCATCAATATTGAGGTAGGCCACCATCAGGCCTTCAAGAATATGCAGGCGATCGCGCACCTTCTGCAGCCGGTATTCCAGTCGTCGACGTACCACGCTGGTCCGCCAGCTGAGCCATTCGGTGAGGATCTGGCGCAGGTCCTTGACCTGAGGCCGGCCATCAATGCCGATCATGTTCAGGTTGACGCGGTAGCTGCGCTCCAGATCCGTGGTGGCAAACAGGTGCGCCATCAACTGGTCGCAGTCGACCCGGTTGGAGCGCGGCACAATCACCAAGCGCGTCGGATTTTCGTGGTCGGATTCGTCACGCAGATCACTCACCATCGGCAGTTTTTTCTGCTGCATCTGGGCGGCAATCTGTTCCAGCACCTTGGCGCCCGATACCTGTGCCGGCAGCGCCGTCACCACAACTTCACCATCTTCCCGGCTCCAGATCGCACGCATGCGGAAACTGCCGCGGCCGGTGGTATAGATTTGACGCAGATCCGTCGCTGGCGTGATGATCTCTGCCTCGGTGGGCATATCCGGACCACGCACAATATTGCACAGGTCTTCCAGCGTAGCCTGAGGATAATCCAGCAGATGACAGCAGGCGGAGGCCACCTCACGCAGGTTGTGCGAAGGGATATCGGTCGCCATGCCAACGGCAATCCCGGTACCGCCGTTGAGCAACACATTGGGCAGCCGTGCCGGCAGCACTTCCGGTTCGTCCATGGTGCCGTCAAAGTTAGGAACCCAGTTTACCGTGCCTTGCGCCAGCTCCTTCAGCAGCAGCTCAGCATAGGGTGCCAGCCGCGATTCGGTATAACGCATGGCGGCAAATGACTTGGGATCATCCGGCGAGCCCCAGTTGCCCTGACCATCCACCAGCGGGTAGCGGTAGCTGAACGGCTGTGCCATCAACACCATCGCTTCATAGCAGGCCGAGTCACCATGAGGGTGAAACTTGCCGAGCACATCACCCACGGTACGGGCTGACTTCTTGTACTTGGCCGTGGCCTTCAGCCCCAGCTCCGACATCGCATAAACGATACGGCGCTGAACCGGCTTCATGCCATCGCCGATATTGGGCAGCGCCCGATCGAGGATGACGTACATGGAATAGTCGAGATAGGCTTTCTCGGTAAAGTCGCGCAGTGACAGTTTTTCGGTATCACCGTCAAAGGTGGTCTCTACACTCATCAACTGATCCTTGAACACTGGATTCCGTTAGCGCAGGCAGCTGTTCCAGCCTGCAGATTGGCAGGGAGTATGCCAGCTCGACAGGAAAAGCGCATCCTGAGCGCTCCCGTCCGTGCATTTTTGCGTATAGGATAATAGAAAAGAACAACCACCGAGGAACCGCCCATGTCACAGGACAACAATCGCCTGCTGCTGGAGCTGGAAAAACAGCGCCGCGACATCAACCGTGAAATCATCAACCCGAAGATTCCCGAGCTGAGTCTGGACAGCCTGAAGCCCGTACTGTCGATGGTAGCGCATGCCCGTGCGGCCTATATCAGCGAATTGATCGACATCGCCAACATCAGTGGCGGTAACGCACCGTCATCTGACCAGATCAAGCAGCTGAAAGCCTGCCGTGAACACTTCGATGAGCTGGTGGCGGCCATGAACGCCCTCGAAGCCGTTATTCAGCGGGATTATCTGGATGTGAAGAGCCGGGGGCAGTAATGCGTCGACTCATCATGCTGTTGCTGGCCCTTGGTCTGTCGTTGCCAGCACTGGCTGAGCATCCGCTGAGTGGCAAGCTCTGGCGCTTGTCCGAGCAACGCTTTGTATCCGAGGCTGAGCTTTTCGCTCAACTGCCCACGGATGGCTGGTTACTGCTGGGCGAGCAGCACGACAATCCGCACCACCATCAGCTGCAACGGCGCTGGATAGCAAGTCTTGCCGATCGTGGCCAGCTGGGCGCCGTCGCTCTGGAGATGGCAACAACAGTGCAACAGCCCCTGCTGGATCAGGCGCTGATGCGTGGCAGCACCACCACACCAGACAGCTTGAACTGGAATGCGGGCTGGAACTGGGCGCTGTATGCCGATGTGGTCCGCCTGTCACTCGACCGAGCACCCGCCGTCATCGGCACCGACCTGACCCGTGAACAGCAACGCAGTGCCTATCAAGAGGGCGCACCCTCCGGTGACATGGGAGAACTGCACGCCAACTACATGCGTCGACTGCTGTTCGAGAGCCATTGTGGTCAGCTTCCCAAAGACTCGCTGGAGGGGATGCGGCAGGTGCAACTGGCCCGGGACCAGCAGATGGCCGAGCGTCTTGATCAGGCACAGCTTAAGGCACTCAGCGGTGTCATGCTGACCGGCACCATTCACGCCCGAAATGACCTGGGGATTCCGCTCTGGCTTGAAAAGCCGGCGGTTACTGTGTTGCTGACATCAGTGCAGGAGGGACGCCAGGAACCCTATGACTATCTGCCGGAAAGTTATCCCGGAGCACCTGCAGCCGCTGACTATCTGCTGTTCACCGATGCCATTGCCGAGCGCGATTACTGTGCTGAGCTGCAGTCTTCACATAGAAAAACGGAATCTTCCGGATCCTGACGGGTCACTGTACCAGTCCTTTTTGCCATGGAGTCTGCGATGCTGTCACTGTCCATCGGTCCCTTTGCCATCTCGGCAGACCGCCTTGCCCTGCTGATCGCCTTTCTGGTTGCCTTGTTTGCCGGCTGGGTGAGCAGTCGCCGCGCTGGCAGAAATCCGGAAAGCACCCTGTTCATCACCCTGCTGCTGGGACTGATCGGCGCTCGACTGGGATTTGTGCTGCGGTATGCCGATGAGTATCTGTCGCAGCCTGTGCAGATCCTCGATATTCGCGACGGTGGGTTTTGGTGGGTCAGTGGTCTGCTCACCGGGTTGGCCTGCGCCCTGTTTTTCGGGCTGCGCCAGCCTGCACTGCGTCGCCCGCTCAGCATCGGGCTGGTGAGCGGCGCACTGTTCTGGGCCGCCACTGCACTGCCGCTGCAGTTGTTGCACAAAACGACTGAAGCGCTGCCGCCCTTGAGCTTCAACACCCTCAGTGGCGAGACCGTGAGCTTGCAGCAGTTCAGCGGTCAACCGATCGTGATCAACATCTGGGCCAGCTGGTGCCCTCCCTGTGTGCGTGAGATGCCGGTGTTGGCCGAAGCCCAGAGGTCATTACCGGATGTACATTTTCTGTTCGCCAATCTTGGAGAAGATGCACAGAGTGTGAAGGGATTTCTGCAGCAGCTGAATATCGAGCTGGACAACGTGCTGCTGGACCAGCAGAACCAGCTTGGGGCGCACTATGGCTCTCGGGCGCTGCCCACTACCCTGTTCATTGATGCACAGGGACGGTTACAGGATTCTCATCTGGGCGAGCTGTCAGCGGCCAGCCTGAGGGACAAGCTGACCGTCATTCGCGCTCAGCTACCCCAGTAGCGCACGTTGCCGGTATCGATATGAACAAAATTGGAGCTGGTGTAGAGGCCTACCCCACCAGCCTTCGCCTCGCAGGCGATTCGGTGCAGCTCTTTCAGCGATGTTCCGGGCAGGCGAATATCAATCGCCTTGCCCTGCATGTGCAGGCTCTTCTTGGCCACGCCCCCATTACCGTTGCTGCGCAGCTGGTTGTTGGTTTTCGGTGATCGGTAGCCGGACACGATCTCGAACGGATTGTTGATGTTGCCGCTCTCCACCCTGATGGTGTGCAACAGGTCCAGCAGCCGAGGATCAATTGGATGAATTTCGCCAGTGCGGAAATCACGCAACAGGTAGTTGATCTCATCCAGACTGGAGCTGAGGTAGCGCCCTTCTGCCCAGTACGTGGTTTTCAGTTGCTCACCGGTATGCAGATGGCTGAACTGCAGTTTACGCTCGAACAGAGGGCGGATATTGGCTGCCGCCTGTGGCACATGGAGGGCAGCTGCCGTCAGTGCCAGCCCGGTCAACAGACGGCGACGTTGACGACATTCCGGCGCCGTTTCGGCACCCGATCTGATCTGGCGTGGGGTGAACAGCATGCAGCACCTCGGAAAAAACTGACAACTGTATGATTAATAAACAAATCTGGTTGAATTTTACCCAATAGTCCTGCCATTGGCTACTGTTTAAGCACAGTTTGTGCCAGTGCACCCTGTTCAATCTTCGGATCAAGCACCTCCGGCAGAGGCCCCAATGCCTGCTGCAACTGCCAGTCCAGCCCGTACACATCGGGGTGATAGTGTCCCTGCTGTTGCTCATCCACCCAGACGGTCAGATAGACCAGATATACCGGCAGTGGCCGCTCAAGCCTGAGCGTGTGGGTACGGGAGGTATTCAGCGCCTGCTCCAGAGAACGCTCACCGAGCAGCCGCTGGGCAAGGTCTTCAATTTCGTCCACTCGAATACAGCCTGAGCTGAACGCCCGCTCGGTGGACTCGAACAGCGTCTGCTGCGGGGTATCGTGTAGGTAAATACTGTAGGGGTTTGACATGCCGAAGCGTATACGCCCCAGGCTGTTCAAGGGGCCGGGACGCTGCCGCAACAGGTACGGGAAATTTCGGCTCGACAGGCTCTCCCAGTCTATCCCTTCAGGGTCAACCGGTTGCCAGCTACCATCCACCTTCTGCAGTACCTCGATCTGCTGGCGAGCAAAATAGTCGGGATCCTTTCGCTGCTTGGGCAACAGATCCTCAACCGCCAGGCGGAAGGGCACCGTCCAGGGTGGGTGCATGATGAGGTGGTCCACGTCCGACTCGAACGACAGGGTAGGACGGTGCGGACGACCACTGATGATTCGGTATTGCTGTACCGCCCTGTCCTGCTCAACCAGTGTCATTGAGTAGGTCCCGGTTCTGACCAGCAGGTAACGTTCGCCCAGCTCCCTTGGCAGCCAGCGCCAGCGCTGCAGGTTGACCCGTACCTGTTGCAGCTGCTGCTCCGGCGAGCGCTGTAGCGCTGCGCGGGTCGCAGGTCCCAGAATACCGTCGGGTTCCAGTCCCTGCTGCTGCTGGAACGCCCTTACCGCCTCCACAACCAGTGGGGTATAAACCTCCTGCGGTTCAAACGAACTCTCTGCCGAATTCAACAGCTCCTTGCGAATCAACAACTCACGCACTCCCACAACCACAGAGTGGCTCGCCCCCGTGCGCAGCAGGCCATTCATGCTCAAGTCCGGCGCCACCCATGCCTCGCGATCAGTCCGCTGTAACAACTGTGTATAGTGTTCAACCAGACGTTGATATTCGGCTGACCGGGGCAGCAGTGCCTGCAGGGTTGCCTCCACCTCTTCTGTCGCGGATGCCTGCAGCAACAGGTCGACTGCATCAAGCGTACGTGGCTGGAAACGCCACAACCGATCATGCTCCTCGGCAGAAGGGGTTACGCCGGCCAAATCCCGCGCCAGACGCATGAAACTGTCACTCAACAGAAGGTCATTCAATACCGGTTCCGGGCTCATGGCTGATCCGGCCGAAAACGGCTGCTGCAGCCGCGAATACTGATAATTTGACGGATCAAGCCCATGTTGCAGTGATGCTCGAATCCAGTGCTCCAGCTCTTGCTGCATCATCGTTTTCGCTTCGCCACGCATGTTGCTCCACAGCAGTTGCCCGCCGGAGCGTTCATACAAAGACTGCAGCACCGGCCAATCAAGTCTGTCGGTTGCCGGCAGCTCACCCGCAGCCCCCGCCTGCAGCAGCTGCTGCAAATGCGTTTCAACCGACTCTGCGGCCTGTAACGGCATTGCGATCACACACAACAGCATTAGTGCAGACAGATGTGGACTCACAGCTCGCAGCATCTCAACCTCACCCGGTATTTGCCTTTCATCACTATAGCCTGTTTTCGGTTAGTGATATGCTAATACACCTTTACATACCCCGGCACCCGAGGGTTCTGGCGGTTATTTTCACGCAAGCCGTAATTGAAGGAGTCAAAGATGCAGAAATGGATAGGGGCTGGTGTACTGGTCGTGGTTGCAAGCGGTGGACTGGCCTGGCAGCAGGGCTGGCTGGGGGGCGCCGGAGGAGGCCCGACCGAGATGGCGGCACACGTACCGGCTGATACCGTTATGTACCTTGGCGGCAGTGCCGATCCGGGACTGGTGCAGCAAATGCGCAATATCCCGCTGATGCCGGTCTCACAGAGTGAGCTGAGCGAACTGATTCAGGAGCTGCAGAACGCAGGGGAAGACAGTCCCGCCGCCCGCTTTGCACGCCACCTGCTGGCCGATCTGCTTACCCACTCCACCACCTACGGTACACTGGTGGACCACTACGGCTTTGACTTGGCCAGTCCACAAGCGATCTACATGGACGGCCTGGTACCAGTGATCCGCATAGGGGTAACGGACGAAGCTGCCTTCTGGGCACCGTTGGATGAAGCCTCGGCCGCCAGTGGGCTTTCGTCCACTGACACACAACTGGGTGACACTACCGTACGCACTTGGCGACTCAATCCCGAAGATGATCGCAGCGTGGATCTGGCTATTCGTGTCAAAGACGGCGTTGCCACGATCAGTTTTTTCATCTATAGCGACGACCTGGCCGCCAAACGCCTGCGCATGGCTCTGGATCTGCCTGAGCAATCACTGGCTGACAGCGGCGAACTCCAGGAAATTCAAAAAACATATGGTCTTGACGAGAGCATGACCGCCTTCATCCACCTGGAACGACTGGCCCGTGGCATTCTGGAACCTGGCAGCAACTCGCTGGCACACCAGCTGCATCCGGTCATTCAAGCCTCATCCGGCAAGTCGATCGAGCAGCAGCTGGAAGCAAGCTGTCGCAACGAGCTGGTGGCGCTTATTGCACAGATGCCACGCCTGGTGGCGGGCAATATGGGTCCAACATCCGGCAGCGAATTGAACAGTCGTTCGGTACTGGAATTGAAAAACGGTGCCGTTGTGGAGAACCTGAGCAAGCTCAGAGGCCATATCCCGGCACACAGCCGTGAGGTCGACAACCAGATTCTCGGACTGGGCCTCGGTCTCAACATTGATAACCTGGTCCCTGCCACGACTGCTCTATGGAATCAGTTTACCCAAGCCGACTTCAGCTGCCCTCAACTGGTCAGCGCTCAACAGCAGATGGCGAATGTCAGCCCGGCAATGATGGGACTGTTTGCCGGCATGGCACAAGGCACATCTGGAGCCGGTTTCTCGCTATATGATCTGCAACTGAGCCCGACCCAACCGATTCCTGAGCAATATGACTTCCTGCTCAGTATCGCCACGGCCAACCCTCAGCCGTTATTGTCCCTGCTCAGCAGCACGCCATTTGGTCGTATGATCAGCATTCCACAGGATGGCAGCCTGAAAGAGCTGGATTTGTCGTTTGTTGCCCCTGGCATGAGCGTCAATGCTGGTATTCAGGGCAACCACATTGTCGTGTTCAAGGGTGAAAAGGCTCAGCAGGCCGTGGATAAGATCGGGGCAGAGTCATTGGACGCCAACGGGCTCAACAGCCTCAGCATCAATTATCCTCGTCTGGCAGATCTGGTAGATCAGATTCCAGCCCCCATCGCTGCACAAATGGATACCGGTACAGAAACCGGTTGTGTTTCTCAGGTGCAACTGTCCGAGCTGCTGCGTGCTCAAGCCGGCAGTATTGGTTACCACTCCGATATCAACGCTCAGGGCTGGGTGACCGATATGGATATGCGCCTGGCAACAGGAAACCGTGACGCCATCGACCCCGTCGGCAACTTTGTAGTGGTCGACAAAACCTTCGAATGTGAAGTGGGTGAAGAGGCTGGTTACGAAGAGATTCGCAAAGATGGTACAGGCCGCTATGTCTATGCCGACACCGACTGCGAGCTCTACCAGAGCAATTACAACTGGAGCATTGAAGGCCGTACAATGAAGATCAACACCATTGATGCACAGAGCCGTGAAAGCTGTGCCCAAGAGTGGGCGCCGGCCGAAGCGACCAACTCACAATGCCTGCTGATTTCGACTGACAATGGCTTCCGCTGCCTGTTCGACGGCGAGCAGGGCAAAACGTTGCTGCACTACATCCCGGAATAACCAGACTTGTGCACCATGCAAAACGCCGGGCAATTGCCCGGCGTTTCTGTTTTGGCTGTCCATTTAGCTCGGGCTTACACCACCTCCGCCAAATTGCCCTTCTGCTCCAGCCAACGCTTGCGATCGGGTGAGCGCTTTTTCGCCAGCAGCATGTCCATGATCTCCATGGTGTCGTCACCACTGTCCAGTGTCAGCTGTACCAGCCGGCGCGTATCCGGCGACATGGTCGTTTCACGCAACTGCAACGGGTTCATCTCGCCCAGCCCCTTGAAGCGCTGTACGCCGATTTTGGCGTTCTTGCGCTCGGCACGGATCCGCTCCACGATACCATCTTTCTCTGCATCATCGAGGGCGTAGTACACCTCCTTGCCGAAGTCGATGCGGTACAGTGGTGGCATGGCAACGTAGATATGGCCAGCGGACACCAGCGGACGAAAATGACGCACGAACAGTGCACAGAGCAGCGTGGCGATGTGCAGCCCATCGGAATCGGCGTCCGCCAAGATACAGATCTTGTTGTAACGCAGGCCATCCAGCTTGTCAGAGCCGGGATCGACCCCGATCGCTACCGAAATGTCATGGATCTCCTGTGAGCCCAGCACTTCGGCCGGATCCACTTCCCAGGAATTCAGAATCTTGCCGCGCAGCGGCATGATCGCCTGAAACTCACGGCTGCGGGCCTGTTTGGCGGAACCGCCCGCGGAATCACCTTCCACCAGAAACAGTTCCGACTGGCTGGCATCAGCACCGGAACAGTCCGCCAGCTTGCCGGGCAGCGCCGGGCCCTGGGTCACTTTCTTACGCACCACCTTGCGTCCGGCACGCAGCCGGCGCTGTGCGCTGGCAATGACCAATTCAGCCAGTTTCTCACCCTCTTCAACATGACGGTTAAGCCACAGAGAGAAGGCATCCTTGATCGCGCCGGAGATAAAGGCCGCAATCTGGCGTGAAGACAGACGCTCCTTGGTCTGACCGGCAAACTGGGGGTCGCGCATCTTGGCCGACAGGATATAGCAGCAACGGTCCCAGATATCATCCGGGCTCAGCTTGACGCCGCGCGGCAGCAGATTGCGGAATTCGCAGAACTCGCGCATCGCTTCCAGCAGACCAGTGCGCATGCCGTTGACATGAGTACCACCCTGAGCGGTGGGGATCAGGTTGACGTAGCTTTCGGCCGTGACTTCGCCACCATCGGCCAGCCACTGCACCGCCCATTCAACCGCATCCTCTTCCCCCTGCAGACTGCCGCTGAACGGCTCGGTGGGCAGGGTTTCATACACCTGAGTGGTGCCGCGCAGATAGGCGATCAGCCCATCTTCGTAATACCACTCTTCCTGCTCCTTCTTGCCGCCACTGTGGTCGGTAAAGGTCACCTTCAGGCCAGGGCAGAGTACCGCCTTGGCACGCAGGTTATGCTTGAGCCGGGTGACACTGAATTTGGGCGAGTCAAAATACTTGGGATCAGGCAAGAAGCGCAGGCTGGTGCCGGTATTGCGCTTGCCGCAGCTGCCGATCACTTCCAGCTCGGATACCTTGTCGCCATCGGCAAAACCGATGCGGTACACCTGACCGTCGCGCTTGATCTCCACATTGAGCAGCTTGGACAGAGCGTTCACCACCGACACACCAACCCCGTGCAGACCGCCGGAGTAGTTGTAGTTATCGTTGTTGAACTTGCCGCCGGCGTGCAGTTTGCACAAAATCAACTCTACCCCGCTGACGCCCTCTTCCGGATGGATATCCACCGGCATGCCGCGACCGTCGTCAGCCACACTGAGAGAGCCGTCTTCATGCAGGATGACATCGATCTGTTTGGCATGTCCGGCCAGGGCTTCATCGACCGAGTTGTCGATCACTTCCTGTGCCAGATGGTTGGGGCGGTCTGTTTCTGTGTACATACCCGGCCGGCGGCGTACCGGATCCAGGCCACTGAGCACTTCTATCGCATCGGCGTTATATTGCTTCGACATCGGGTGTTCCTGTTCAGGGGGCCGCAATCGGCAGCGCAACAGGCACGGGCAGTTCAACTCTGCCCTCGGCAAATGCCTGTACGGCCGGAATCAGCGCCTCAAAATGTTCAAATCCATGACTGCCGCCCGGCTGCACAAACTGCGCACAAGCGGCATATTTATCCACAGCTTCGCGGTAATCCAGTGTTTCATCACCACTTTGTACCAGCAACAGGTAGCGCGACGGGTCCTGCAACTGCGGGCAATCCAACACCAGCAGCTGCTCCAGATGACGCTCTGTCAGTTGATACTGTTCGCGGGTATAGAGGTTCGTGTTTTGTCCCAGCCACTCTTCCAGCAGCCGATACGGATAGACTGCAGGGTTGACCAGCACCGCTCGCAGCGCCGGATTGTGCTCCACCAGCCAGGTACTGTAATAACCGCCCAGTGAGCTGCCGATCAGCGTGACCGGCCCATTGGCCGCTGCAATCTCGGCTTCCAGCTGCTCAATCGCCTCGGCCGGCCAGTGCGACAGGGCTGGCACTCTCAGCTGAGCTGCGTGTCCCTGCCGCTCAAATGCTGCCTGCAGGCAGCGGGCCTTCCAGGACTGGGGCGAGCTGTTGAAGCCATGCACGTATATAAAAACCGGCGCGTTCATGAGGTTAACTCGTGTGGCAGCTGCAACGAATGGGCATCCACTTGACCGTCAGGATGGAGCCTGTACCAGCGCGCGCCCGGAGTGGCACGCGACGGATCTGTTTCCAGCTCGAACTGTTCACAGCCGGCACGAAACTGTACCACGGTCGAAGGCGCCGACCAGAGTGGACGTCCGGCAAAGCTCAGCAGCTGCAGTTGATGCAGGTGGCCACAGATCACACCACGTACATGAGGAGCGGCATCAACCAGATCAGCCAGCGCCGTCGAATTTCCTAGACGGATCGCATCCTGCCACACACTGCCGGTGGGGGTCGGATTGTGATGCAGTACCAGCAGTGTGGGTCGTTGCGGTGCCTGTGCCAACTGCCGCTGCAGCCAGTCCAGCTCGGACCGGCTCAGACTACCGCTGCCGCGGCCATCAGGTTCCGAGGTGCTGTCGAGTAACAGCAGGGTCCAGCTTCCGCTGTGGATAACTTTATGTCCCAGTTTTCCCGTGTGGTCAGCCAGCTGCATCGCGGCTGTTACATCGTGATTGCCGGGGATCCAGTGCACACAGAGGCTCAGTGGCGCCACAATTTGCAGCAGACGCTCATAGGCATCCGGTCCGCCATGGTGTACCAGATCACCGGTCAGCAGCAGATGGTCGAAGGGGGCAAACTCGGACTGCAGCCACTGTACCAGCCGGATCAGGCACTGATCTGCATCACGACCACGAAACAGCTCACCGGCCACCGGCGGCAGATGGCAGTCACTCAGCTGCAACAGCCGAGTCATTCGGCAAACACCTCTTCCAGTAACTGGCCGTGAGCCAGACAGTGGCTGAGCCATTCGTGCAGATAGGTATTGAGCTGTGCCTTTTCATCCGGCTGATGCATCTGCCGGTTGGGGTAGGGATATACCCCGGACAGCTGCCTCCGACGCATGCAGATCACTTCCGCAATGCGGGCATCGTGGTAGAGCCTGACCACCAGACGCGGTGCCTCCAGCCATTCGGAGACATTCTCGTACTGGTGGGAGACCAGCACGGTGGTGGTATAGGTAAAGCGCTCTTCCACCTGCAGCCGCACCAGTGCACGGTGGCCATCATGCACCAGCTGAAACTCGCGTTTGTCGCAGTAATCCAGGTCAGGCAGCAGCTTGAGCAAGCGCATGTAGTTGCCCTCGCCCACGGCCTGCTGACGTTTCAGGTTGGGGACATACTTACGCTTCATGACCCACTCCCGACCCTTTCAAACGGTCATGGTTGAGCTGCAGCCACTGTAGCGCAATAATTGCGGCCGCATTGTTGACCACCCGCTGCTGCACCAGCGCAAAGGCTTCAATGGCCGGAATCACATGCACCTTGATGTCTTCACCCTCTTCATCAAGACCGAATACGCCGCCCGATTCGGGAGCATCCACCAATGCGCAGAAAAGCTCGATCCACTCATCGCAGCCACCGGGACTGGGCAGATAACCTGTGATCGGGATCAACTCACCCAGTTCGATGCCAGATTCTTCGATACTTTCACGCCGGGCCACATCTTCCGGCGACTCTCCCGGCTCAACGATGCCGGCCACCAGTTCCAGCAGCCAGGGGGCATCCGTTTTGGTCAGTGCACCGGCACGGAACTGTTCCACCAGAACAACTGCATCACGGGCCGGGTCGTACAGCAGTACACAGACTGCATCACCACGGTCCAGCAGTTCTCGCTGAATACGTACCCGTCCACCCTCAAAACGAGGGTGACTGAGCGTCAACCGATGCAGGCGAAAGAATCCCTGATACAGCGGCTCATCCTGCTCCAGACGGACATCGGTCAGATTGAATGCGGGTTGCCAGACAGGGGCCATTACTCCACCTCAGCTCGCGTTGTTGGGATACGCGACTATACCACCGGCAGACAGCAGACCCCAGCCCTGCCGGGATTCAACCGCGAAGGCGCAGCTTCGGTTGACGCATGCGCTGGAAAAGTTGCAGCGCGGCCTGTCCCGAACGCACATGCAGCGGACGTCGGATCTGATCCGGTCGCAGCAGCGGCTGTGGGCATGTAGAAGGCATGCCCAACAGGAACCCTTGACCCAGGCCTATCCCCATCTGCTGCAGAGCGCGCATCTCTTCATACCGCTCAATGCCTTCCGCCAGTATTTGGCAGCGCAGATTACGCCCGATCCGGCCAATTGACTGCACGAACTCACGCTTGACCGGGTCACGATCCAGGTCACTGATGAAATGTTTGTCGATTTTGACGAACTCTGGCTGCAACTCGGACCAGAGGCGCAGACCGGAGTAGCCGGCTCCAAGATCATCAATCGCAATCTGAAAGCCCATGCTGCGGTAGTGTTCCACCGCCGCCCGCGTCAACCCCTGATGGTCGAACGGATGCTGCTCGGACAGCTCGATTACGATCGATTCCAGCGGAATATCCAGCTGACGCAACAAGTCGGCAGTAAAACCATGCTGGTGGTCCGGTGAGCTGAGCAGGGACGCGGTTACGTTCAAAAACAAAAGCCCACCCGGCTTCAATTCAGCAAAGCGGGCCAGCGAGCACTTGCGACAGAGCAGCTCCAGCTGCAGTTGATGGTCATGACGGATAGCGGCCTGAAACAGGCGCGAAGGTGCATGCAGTATGCTGCCGCGGGGGCCACGAATAAGTGCTTCATGACCAATCGCCGTCCCGCTGCGCAGGTCCATGATCGGCTGGAATACGGGCTCCAGCAATTCCAGACGCAGAATTTGCTCAAGCTCGGCCCGTTCTGCCGCCAGCAGCGTGGCGGATGGTAAGGGTGGCGGTGTGGACATTGGGCTCCCCGGTCGATCGTAATGATAGCCGGGCAAGCCTATTGCATCTTGATGACACTTGAATGACAGTCTGGATCGCTGCTTCAGACTCAGGACTGGGCAGCAGCCAGTGCTCTCAGCTGCTGAATTTCATCCTCCCAGATTTCCGGCTCGATGGTTTCCAGTACCAGCGGTATACCCTCGAAACGACTGTCACGCATGATGTATTCAAACGGCGCCCAGCCGATCTCCCCCTGCCCCAGACTGTGGTGGCGGTCGATGCGGCTCTCCAGCGTCCCCTTGGAATCGTTCAAGTGCATGCCGCGCAGGTATTCAAAACCGACGATACGTTCGAACTCGGCAAAGGTCTGCTCGCAGGCTTCTGGGGTTCTCAGGTCATACCCGGCAGCGAAGGTGTGACAGGTATCGAGGCAAACACCCACACGGGACTTGTCCTCAACCTGGTCAATGATCGCCGCCAGCTGCTCGAAGCGAAAGCCCAGGTTGGAGCCCTGCCCGGCGGTGTTCTCGATAACCGCTACAACATTCTCGGTCTTGGACAGCGCCAGGTTGATCGACTCAGCAATGGTCGCCAGACAAGTTGTCTCATCGACTTTTCTGAGATGACTGCCGGGATGGAAGTTCAGCAGTCTCAGCCCCAGCTGCTCACAGCGCTGCATTTCGTCCAGAAAGGCTGCACGGGATTTTTCCAGAGGCTCGGCTTCCGGGTGGCCGAGATTGATCAGATAGCTATCGTGGGGCAGGATCTGGTCGGCACTGAACCCCAGCCGCTCACAGTTGGCTTTGAACACCTTGATGCTTTTGCTTGTCAGCGGTTTTGCATCCCAGCGGCGCTGGTTCTTGGTGAACAAGGCAAAGGCGTTGGCACCGATTTTGGCCGCATTCAGCGGCGCATTTTCCACCCCGCCGGCTGCGCTGACATGGGCTCCGATGTAGTACATGCTGTCCCCTTACAGTTTGCAGGCGCCGCCAAGGCAGTCGTCAAAGTCCATCGACGCCAGTTCTTCCTTTTCGGCATGCTGCGTCTTGATGCGGCTGAGCAGATCGGCTTCGACGGCATCCTGACTGGCACCGGCGCGGTTGAATACATTCAGCAGGGCAGTCAGTTCTTCCAGAGTCAGTTCGTGCATGGGAGTATCTCCAGTGTGTAAATGGCATTAACAGGGCTGCAGCTGATCCACCATCAGCTGCAGGGTACGCTGACCACGAAACTCGTTCACGTCCAGCCGATATACCAGACGCAGTTTCTGTACCGACTCATTGGGCCAGCGCAGGGTGTCTACATTGAAGGCGATCGCATCCAGTGCCTGAGCACCACCTTCGGGCATCACCACCAGTTTGAGGTGACGCTGACCGACGATACGCTGCTGCAGCAGATGGAAGCGGCCCTCAAACAGCGGCTCGGGGAAATGGTGCCCCCAGGGGCCGGCGTTGCGCAGAGCCTCGGCCAGCTCCATGCTGAAGGCGCTTTCCGGCAACTCGCCATCGGTCAGAATGCGCTGGGTCAGATCCTCGGCGTCCAGCTGACGCCTGACCTCGGCATCAAAGGCGTCGCGGAAGGCATCCAGCTGATCTTCCGCTATGGTGAGCCCTGCGGCCATGGCGTGGCCACCGAATTTCTTCAATAGCCCCGGATGCTTGGCTGCCACGGCATCGAGCCCGTCACGGATGTGGAAGCCGTTGATGGAACGGGCCGAGCCCTTGACCTCGCCGGCATCACCGGGGGCAAAGGCGATCACCGGGCGATGAACCCATTCCTTGATGCGGGAGGCCAGAATGCCGATTACGCCCTGATGCCAGCTCTGATCATACAGGCACAGACCAAAGGGCAGCGCCTGATCATTCAGGCTCAGCCGACCCAGCAACTCCAGTGCCTGCTGCTGCATCTCCTGTTCGATGCCACGCCGCTCACGGTTGAGATCATCCAGCGACCGGGCCATTTCCAGTGCCCGCTCGTAATCATCCTCCAGCAGACACTCGATACCGATCGACATGTCTTCCAGCCGCCCCGCCGCGTTCAGTCGCGGGGCGATGGCAAAGCCCAGATCACCGGCCACCAGTCGTTCACGGTTGCGCCCGGACACTTCGATCAGCGCCAAAAGCCCGGGGCGTGCCTGTCCGGCACGGATACGCTGCAACCCCTGCCAGACCAGCGCCCGGTTGTTGCGCTCCAGCGGTACCACATCCGCTACGGTGCCCAGTGCCACCAGATCCAGCAGGCTGGCCAAATTGGGCGCCTGTGCCTTGAACCATCCGCGTTCATGCAGGGCACGACGCAGCGCGATCAGCACATAGAAAATCACCCCCACTCCACAGGTGGACTTGGCAATGAATTCACAGCCAGGCTGATTGGGATTGACGATGGCACAGGCCGCAGGCAGCTCATTACCCGCCAGATGGTGGTCGGTTACGATCACATCGATGCCAAGGGCGTTGGCCCGAGCCACACCCTCAATGCTCGAAATGCCGTTATCCACCGTAATCAGCAGGTCTGGCTTGTGCACTGCCGCCACATCGACAATTTCGGGGCTCAGGCCGTAGCCATATTCAAACCTGTTGGGCACCAGATAATCGACTTCAGCAGCGCCCAGCATGCGTAACCCCAGCATTGCCACCGCAGTACTGGTAGCCCCGTCGCAGTCGAAGTCACCCACAATCACGATTGACTGGCGCTGCTCCAGCGCCTGCACCAATCGTTCCACTGCTGCGGCCATGCCTTTCATGCGGTTGTCCGGCAGCAGTTCCTGCAAGCGACGGCCCAGCTGTTCTGGATCCTCAATGCCACGCGCGGCATACACGCGCGCCAGCACCGGATGCAGAGCCTTCAGGCCCGGGTGGCTGGGATCAACCTGCAGGGGACGCTGTTGAATCACCGGTTCAGTCATAGTGCCATATCAACCTCTGTGACATGCGGGAAATGCACAAACAAAAAGGCCCGCCGTCAATGCAGCGGGCCCCGTGCCCGGCCCGAGCGGACCAGGTATGGCAGGCTCAGCCGCGGTGGGCGTTATCAGCGATATACTGCTGAACCACGGACAGATCGTTAGCCAGCACTTCAAAGCGTTCGTCACGCTCAAACAGGTCTGCCATATGGGCCGGCAGCTGAGGCGATTCCAGCCCCGCCTTGACGACCGGCTCCGGGAACTTGACTGGATGTGCAGTCGCCAAGGTGATCATCGGCACCGATTTGTCACGCCAGCATTCGCGAGCAGCCTTGACGCCAATCGCGGTATGTGGATCGAGCAGGTAGCCAGTTTCGGCATGCACGTCACGGATCACGTCACAGGTAGTGGCGTCATCAATGGCGTGGCTGTCGAACAGCGTACGCACCTTCTCCCAACGCGCCGGATCCAGCTGCACGGATTCCTTCTTGAAACGTGCCATCAGATCGGCAATTTCGGCACCGTCACGGCCATAGACATCAAACAGCAGGCGCTCGAAGTTGGAGCTGACCATAATATCCATGGAGGGTGACAGGGTGTGCACCAGTTCGCCTTTGGACATGTCATTACCGCTGATCACGCGGTGCAGGATGTCGTTGCGGTTGGTGGCGACCACCAGCTGCTCGATTGGCAATCCCATCTGCTTGGCCAGATAACCGGCAAAGATATCACCGAAGTTGCCGGTGGGCACCGAGAAGGAGACCGGACGGTGCGGGCCGCCAACAGCCAGTGAAGCCGAGAAATAGTAGACGATCTGGGCCATGATGCGGGCCCAGTTGATCGAGTTAACAGCACCCAACTTGAGGCCATTGAGGAAGCCCTGATCGGCAAAGCTATCCTTCACCATCTCCTGACAGTCATCAAAGTTGCCTTCCAGCGCGATGTTGAACACGTTGTCGGCCTTGATGGTGGTCATTTGACGGCGCTGCACTTCCGATACACGGTTATATGGATGCAGGATAAAGATATCCAGATGTTTCGAGTGACGGCAGCCTTCGATGGCGGCAGAACCGGTATCACCGGAGGTGGCGCCCATGATGACCAGACGCTCGCCGCGCTCAGCCAGCACATGGTCCATCAAGCGGCCCAGCAGCTGCAGGGCGAAGTCCTTGAATGCCAGGGTCGGACCATGAAACAGTTCCAGCACCCACTCATTGGTGCCCAGCTCTTTCAGTGGTGCCACGGCACTGTGGTTGAAACCGTCATAGGTCTCGTCGATCATCCGCTTCAGATCGGCATCCGTGATGCAGTCATCCACAAACGGCTTGATCACCTTGAAGGCCAGTTCGGCATAGGACAGACCGGCCCAGGAGGCGATCTCGTCCCGGCTGAAAGTCGGCAGGGTTTCCGGCACATACAGGCCGCCGTCACTGGCAAGACCTGCCAGCAGCACATCCGCAAACTTCAGTTTAGGCGCCTGGCCACGGGTAGAAATGTAATTCATTGCTCGTTCCTCAATCAGCCAGCAGCTCAACACGGATGCGGATGATCTCGCCGAGGATATCCGGCAACGCTTCGATCTCGCGAATCGCCTCATTCATCATCCGTTCTTCCACCCGCTGGGTCAGCATGATCACCGGCACTTGAGCTTCGGTGGTCTGTTTCTGGATGATCGCTTCGATATTGATCCCCTTCTCACCCAGAATACGGGTTACATGGGCCAACACGCCCGGGCGCTCCACGGCCTGCAGACGCAGGTAGTAGGCGCTGGTGGTTTCTTCCACCGGAAGAATGGGCGCATCGGACAGCTCGGAGGGCTGGAACGCCAGGTGTGGCACGCGGTTGTCACGGTCAGCGGTCAGGGTACGCACAACATCGACGATATCGGCTACAACCGCAGATGCGGTCGCTTCCGCGCCAGCACCCGGACCATAGTAAAGGGTCTGGCCAACTGCATCGCCGTCCACCAGAATCGCGTTCATGACACCGTTCACATTGGCCAGCAGCACATCACGCGGAATCAGCGTCGGGTGGACACGCAGTTCTATGCCCTTGTCGGTGCGACGGGTAATACCCAAATGCTTGACACGATAGCCAAGCTCTTCGGCGTATTGCACATCCTGAGGGGTGATTTTGCTGATGCCTTCGGTAAAGGCCTTGTTGAACTGCAACGGCACACCAAACGCCAGTGATGACAGAATCGTGAGCTTGTGCGCTGCATCGATCCCTTCGACATCGAAGGTAGGATCGGCTTCAGCATAACCCAGCGCCTGTGCTTCCTGCAGCACGTCAGCAAAGGCCCGACCCTTTTCACGCATCTCAGTCATGATGTAGTTGCCGGTGCCGTTAATGATGCCCGCCAGCCAGTTGATCTGGTTAGCGGCCAGCCCTTCACGAATCGCCTTGATGATCGGAATACCGCCGGCAACGGATGCTTCGAACGCCACCATCACGTTCTGTTCCTGCGCGGCTTCAAATATCTCGTTACCGTGCACCGCAATCAGTGCCTTGTTGGCTGTCACGACATGTTTGCCGTTCTCGATGGCGGTCATCACCAGCTCGCGTGCCGTTTCATAGCCACCGATCAATTCAACCACGATGTCGATCTCGGGGTTGGTGGCCACTTCAAACACATCAGTAGTCAGCTGCATGCCAGAGGTGTCACAGGCTGGATTCTCGCTGCGTGTACCGATCTGCTCAATGATGATTTTCCGACCGGCACGCCGGGAAATCTCCTCGGCATTTCGAGTCAATACATTGAATGTACCGCCACCAACGGTACCCAGACCACAGATCCCTACTTTTACAGGTTTCAAGCCAACACCTCACAGATTGTTCGGTCAGATCAGACAGCCGCCAGCTGGCGGTTAAAAAATGGGCTCCATTATAGCGAAAAGGCGGGCCATGCACTATGCACGCCCGCCTCGGTATTCCCGGTTTGACCCAATCAGTTCAGTCCCAGCATCTGCTGCAGACGTGCGGCAGGCACATAGCCGGGCAGCAGTGAGCCATCTTCCAGTACCAGAGCAGGAGTGCCCGTGACACCAACTTTCTGGCCCAGTTCATACTGTGCCTGCACCGGATTGTCGCACTCCTGCTGGCTGATTGAATCACCGGCCTTGACTTCATCCATGCGCTCACGACGCTCCTGTTCGTTGCCACACCAGATCGATTCCATTCGGGAGAAAGTCTTGGACTGGGGACCGCCACGCGGGAAGGCAAGATAGTTCACCTGCACCCCCATGCGATTCAGTGCCGGCACCTCGTCATGGAGCTTGCGGCAGTAAGGGCAATCTACATCCGTGAATACGTTGACAGTCGCCTTGATCTCACCTGCCGGCCTGTAGACCACCATATCGGCCTCTTCAACGCCCTGCATTGCAAGTTGACGGGCTTCGTTACGTTTCTGTTCAGTCAGATTGACCAGCCCCTGCTCTGTATCCACCCGATACAGCTGCCCTGCCAAAAGGTGCGTGCCCTCACTATCGGCGTACAGGGTTTCACCGCTGCTCAGCACCACCTCATACAGCCCGGCCATGGGTGCTGGCTCCACGCTTTGCACC
Source organism: Marinobacterium sp. MBR-111 (assembly GCF_040547585.1). NCBI lineage: Bacteria > Pseudomonadati > Pseudomonadota > Gammaproteobacteria > Oceanospirillales > Oceanospirillaceae > Marinobacterium > Marinobacterium sp. MBR-111. Next base: position 49,458 of record NZ_JBEPQA010000010.1, on the reverse strand, counting down.
TTAAGCCGACTGTCCACACTGTTGAGCTGCTGACGGATTTTTTCGGCAGCTTCATCAGCTGCCCAGACCGAGCCCGTGAGTACCAGCATCAGGGCGGAAGTCAGTGTTGTTGATCGCATGTAAACCTCTATTTTCAGGTGAACCGTTTCAGGTAGAACACGAATTCGTTAATTGGTTCCTATCCACGTGGATGATGCGCCTGGTGCAGCTGCTGCAGGCGATGGCTGGCCACATGGGTATAGATTTGGGTTGTGGACAGATCACTATGGCCCAGCAACATCTGTACAACGCGCAAATCTGCGCCATGATTGAGCAGGTGGGTGGCAAAGGCATGGCGCAGCACATGTGGTGAAAGCGGTTTGTCGATCCCGCTTTCGATGGCATAGCGGCGCACCCGGTACCAGAAGGTTTGTCGGGTCATGGCCTGACCGCGACGACTGACAAACAGGGTTTCTTCCCGCGGGTTGTCGGTCAACAGCGGCCGAGCCTGGTCCAGATAACGCCCCACCCAGTGAAGCGCTTCATCACCGACCGGTACCAGCCGCTCCTTGTCACCCTTGCCAACCACTCGAATAACGCCAAGCCGACTGTTGATCTGCTCCAGCTGCAGTGATATCAACTCGGTCACACGCAGGCCGGTCGCATACAGCAGTTCCAGCATGGTTCGATCCCTGAGGCCCAGCGGCTCACTCACATCCGGAGCAGCCAGTAGAGATTCCACATCCTGTTCGGTCAGGGTTTTGGGCAGTGGCCGCCCCATACGCGGATTGTCCAGATTCAGTGTCGGATCCTCGACAATGCGCGCCTCGCGCAACTGGTAACGGTAGAACCCACGTAAACAGGAAAGCAGGCGAGAGGTTGAACTGCTGCGCAGCTGCTGTTGCAGGCGCCAGTTCAGATACTGCTGCAAACTGTTTCGACCCGCCTGCAGCAGGTGCTCACCACGGCGGCTCAACCAGTGCGCATACTGGCGCAGATCGCGCCGATATGAGGCGATCGAGTTATCACTCAACCCCTTTTCCAGCCACAGACTGTCGAGCCACAGATCAATCTGTTGTTCATCCTCTGCGGCAACGGTTACTGCGGTACAACGACGATCTGCACTCAACGCCAGACCTCAGCCTGCTGAATACGGTCGTTATCCAGAGGGTACTCGGCGACACCCTGCTTCAATCTCTGTATGACTCTGACACCCTGCCCGTCAGCATGTACCAGCTGACCTTCCACATCGTTGCCGAAGTAGGTGAAAATGCGTACAGGAGAGCCCAGATAGGCTGGCAGTTCTGCCAATGGCGTTGGCTGATATCGTTTTATCACCGGCCTCGCCCGGACCCGTTGTCCTGGAGCTGAATCAGACTCTACTGCCTGTAGGGCCTCTACGCTACCCGATAATTCCGCTTCAGCCTCCGCGACGGCTGCGTCTTCTTCAGGCTCAGCACCAGACTCCATGCGACCGGGGTTACCGGCCATAGCCAGCCCCGTCATTAATTCAGGCCAGTTGATGCCGTCAAGCGCCAGCGGCTTACCATTGATGCTGAACTGCAGATTGAGTGACTGCAACACCGTCATCGGATCCTGCATCATCAGTTCGGCAGCACCAACACCACCCACCGGACGCAGACTTAAAGCCATGTCAGCGTCTGGCTGCTGCAGGTCAAAATAGGCCGTCAACAGGCTGTCGGGCAGTTCAACCCCACTGGCATTCAGCCATTGAACGAAAAGCTGCCGGTGCTGCTGCCGATACTCGTCAGGTTTTATACCCGACTCAGCAGCGCAAAAACGATCACGCCGCTGATTATAGCCTTGATCCGCATAGCTGAACGAGAGTGTTTCAAGGCGCGCATTGCCGCTGGCCATCATCGGATTCTGCAACTGGCTTGGATCAGCACTAATGGCCATTTCCATGCGCGTTTCAGCCAGGTCTTGTATATCCACGAACAGGTCAAGATGCACCTTGCGCGCCTGGTTGTCGCCTCGATAGTCCAGGTTGATATCCATCAGCATTTCGCTGAATCCCATCCGTTTCATGGTATTGATATCAAACTGACGTACATTGCCACACCCCAATGCATTAGGGCTGACATAGAGCGGATTGGATTCAAGCATCAGGTCGGACTGCTGCTGAGCCATACGGAACAGCTCCGAGTCCAGCCCCTGTCTCATCCGCTTCAAACTGACGTTAAGCTGTTCGGGCGGAGCATCACCACCAAAGAGAAAGAAAAGAGGGTTACCTGCACGGATACGCACTGCATCGATACTGACAGGTGCATGCATCTGACGGGGCGATATCACCAGATTATTGACGCCAACAGTGCCATCCGGGTGAGCATAGACGGACCCATAGCTAACTTCAGCAAAAGGTGCCATCTGCTGCGACAATTCATCGGCTTTGCTTTTGACCTGATACCAATAGAAGCCATACGAGGCCGCTGCGATCAGTATCAGAACCACCACTCCCGTTCCCAGCTTGCGCATGGCGACACTCCTGCACCCATTCAGTTTCCGTTCAGAGAAGAATTCTAGGACCTGACCATACAAATGGCGAGCATCCAGATCAACAAAAAAGGCAGCCACAATGGCTGCCTTTTTCTGGATCGTTGGGTGAGGCGTACCTCAGCCCAGTTTTTCCTTGATGCGTGCAGACTTGCCGCTACGCTCACGCAAGTAGTACAGCTTGGCCTGACGTACGTCACCGCGACGCTTCACTTCGATCTGTTCAACAGTCGGGCTGAAGGTCTGGAAAGTACGCTCAACGCCCACACCGTGGGAGATCTTGCGCACGGTGAAAGCGGAGTTCAGGCCGCGGTTACGCTTGCCCAGCACTACACCTTCAAACGCCTGCAGACGGCTACGAGTGCCTTCTACTACGCGTACCTGTACCACTACGGTATCACCCGGTGCAAATGCCGGGATCTCTTTGCTCATCTGTTCAGCTTCAATCTGCTGAATAATCAGGCTCTTGTTGCTCATCGCTCGCTCCTAAGTATTTCTACCGCTGGCCTCCTGGGCCTCGCGGACATATTCGCTTAACAACGTCTGCTGCTCGGGGTTCAGATCAATCTTTTGCAGCAGGTCCGGACGCCGTTCCCAGGTCCTTCCCAGCTGCTGCTTCAGTCGCCAGCGCCGAATCTCGGCATGGTTGCCGCTGAGCAACACTGCGGGCACCTGCTGCCCCGCCAGTTCTTCGGGCCGGGTGTAGTGGGGACAGTCAAGCAGACCCTCAAAGAAGGAATCCTCGGTTGCAGAGTCCTGATGACCGAGTACACCCGGTATCATTCTTGCCACTGCATCCACCATCACCATGGCCGGCAGCTCGCCGCCACTGAGGACAAAGTCGCCCAGTGACCACTCTTCGTCAATTTCGCTCTGCAACAGACGCTCATCAATGCCTTCATAGCGTCCGGCCACCAGAATCAACTTTTCCGCTGCTGCCAGCTCACACACACCCGCCTGATCAAGGCGGCGCCCCTGGGGTGACAGATAGATCACCCGAGCGCCCTCACCGGCGGTTTCTTTTGCAGCCAGAATCGCATCACGCAACGGCTGCACTTTCATCAGCATGCCAGGGCCACCGCCATACGGGCGATCATCCACTGTGCGATGCCGATCATGGGTGAAGTCGCGGGGATTCCAGCACTCCACCTGCAGCAGGCCGTTACGAACCGCCCGTCCGGTGATGCCATAGCGGGTAACCGCCTCGAACATCTCCGGGAACAGGCTGACGATCCCGAACCACATCACTCAGAAATCCGGATCCCAATCGACCCGCATCAATCCTGAATCAAGATCAACCTCTTTCACCACCTGATCAGGCAGCCAGGGAATCAAGCGCTGTTCGCGATCAATACTCTCGGCCGTACCCTTCACCACCAGCACGTCATTCGCACCGGTTTCCATCAGGTGACTCACCCGTCCCAGCAATACGCCGGATTCGGTGTAAACCAACAGGTTTTCCAGCTGGCTCCAGTAATACTCACCGGCCTCCAGATCAGGCAACTCAGTCTGGGGCACCATAATCTCGCGCCCGTGCCAGAGCTTTGCCTCTTCCGGAGTATTCACACCGGCCAATTTGGCGATCAGGCCTTTCCCATGGCGTTTGCCAGCTTCCAGCCTGACAGGCACTTTCTGCCCGCCTGACTCAACCAGCCATGAGTTGTAGTTCAGTATGTTTTCCATGGGCTCGGTATAGGAATGAATCTTGATCCAGCCCTTGATCCCATAAGGTGCAGTGAAGCGTCCCAGTACAACCAGGCCTTCCTGTTTTTCACTATTTACTGACACGGCCCGAATCCGACCTTACTCTGCTGCCTTGCGTGCTTCTTTGAGCAGCTGAGCAACACGCTCAGAAGCCTGAGCACCCTTGCCAACCCAGTACTCAACACGTTCCAGGTTAACGCGCAGACGCTCTTCCTGACCACGTGCAACCGGGTTGAAGAAACCGACCCGCTCGATAAAGCGGCCATCACGCGCATTGCGCGAATCGGCTACAGTGATGTGATAAAACGGACGCTTTTTAGCGCCACCACGAGACAAACGAATAGTGACCATGCGCTGGACCCCTTTATTTCGCTGGATGGGTTTTAGGATCGCCCATCATTCTTGTTTCTTCGCTTCCCCGGCCAAACTGCCCAGATAAACGAAGGCCAAACTAAACAGGGCGGTGATTTTACGTGAAACCACCGCCCGTTGAAAGCAAAAAGATCAGTTTTTAATCAGCTCAGAAGCGCGGAAAGCCGCCGCCTCCGCCCATGCCTGGGGGCATCATGCCTTTCATGCCACGTGCCAGCTTGGCCATCCCAGACTTGGAACCGAATTTTTTCATCATTTTCGCCATCTGCTTGTGCTGTTTAAGCAGACGGTTCACATCCTGAACCTGTGTGCCTGAACCCTGGGCGATACGACGCTTGCGTGACCCCGACACAATATCAGGATGACGACGCTCATGCGGTGTCATGGAGTTAATGATAGAAACCATCTGCAACACACCCTTTTCGGCCTGTGCAGCCTGCGCCGCCTGTGCCATCTGGCCCATGCCCGGCAGCTTTTCCAGCATCGACATCATGCCGCCCATGCTCTGCATCTGCTGGATCTGCTCCTTGAAGTCCTCAAGATCAAAGCCCTTGCCCTTGGTGATCTTCTTGGCAAATTTTTCGGCCTTTTCCTTGTCGATCTTGTGCTCGGCTTCCTCGATCAGCGACAGTACGTCACCCATGCCGAGAATGCGTGAGGCAACACGATCCGGGTGAAACGGCTCAAGCGCATCGGTCTTTTCGCCAATCCCCAGGAACTTGATCGGCTTGCCGGTGACATGACGCACAGACAGAGCGGCACCACCACGGGCATCACCATCGGTTTTGGTGAGAATCACACCGGTCAGCGGCAACACTTCATTGAAAGAACGCGCTGTATTGGCCGCGTCCTGACCTGTCATCGAGTCCACGACAAACAGAGTTTCGACCGGATTAACGGCGGCATGCAGACGCTTGATCTCCTGCATCATGTCTTCATCGACATGGAGACGACCCGCAGTATCGAGAATCAGAACATCGAACGCCTTGACGCGAGCGTGCTGAATCGCCTGCTCAGCAATAAAGATCGGATCCTGGTCAGCACTGGAGGGGAAGAACTCGACACCCACTTCACCGGCCAGTGTTTCCAGCTGACGAATCGCAGCCGGACGGTATACGTCTGCAGACACCACCAGCACTTTCTTTTTCTTGCGTTCCTTGAGAAAGCGCGCCAACTTGGCCACCGAGGTGGTTTTACCCGCACCTTGCAGACCCGCCATCATCAGCACAGCTGGAGGCGTTGCCGCAAGATCCAGTTCCGCGTTGGCTTCACCCATGACGCGGACCAGTTCCTCATTAACGATCTTGACGAAGACCTGCCCAGGACTCAGGCTCTTGCTGACTTCCTGACCTACAGCGCGTTCCTTCACGCTGTTGATGAAATCTTTCACCACAGGCAGGGCGACATCCGCCTCGAGCAATGCCATGCGCACTTCACGCAACGTGCCCTTGATGTTGTCTTCAGTCAGCTTTGCCTGACCGGTTACACTGCGCAGTGTCTGTGTAAGCCGTTCTGTCAGATTATCAAACATCGCATACCTCTATCTGCCGGCGACCGCACTCCCGGCAGCCACCTTTTTAAAACGCTTTGGCGACATATTATACAGGACCCCCCGCCCAGGCGGCACCTTATATTTCCTCCTCTGCGCATTTGTGCCACACTTGGCGGTCTTTAGGGAGGATATGGATGCTGATCACCACGACACTCGTTGCTGTACTCTGCTATGCGATTGCCACGGTACTGCAGTGTCGTCGGCTGTCGTCCACGGCCCATGAACAGCTCCGCACCCCCATTCGCATCCTGGGCCTTGCCGGTTTTCTGCTGCAAGGCTATGCCGTGTATCTGGAGTTGCACCACCCGAATGGCATCGACCTCAGTTTCTTCCCGGTCGGCTCTCTCATCGCCTGGGTCGTGGCAGGACTGGTACTTATCAGCAGCCTCAGACACCGGCTCGATAACCTGTTCGTAGGTGTGTTTCCTCTGGCCGCCATCACGGCACTGCTGACAGCAGTCACACCCGAAGCCAACATACACAAACCTTACGCCGGCGGTTTGCTGGCGCACATCCTGCTGTCACTGCTGGCCTATAGCCTTTTCACCATCGCTACCGTACAGGCCCTGATGCTGTCGCGTCAGGAACGCGCCCTGAAGCAACACCATACCCGCGGATTGGTTGCTTCGCTGCCACCGCTGCAAATCATGGAGCGCTTACTGTTTGAGAGCCTCTGGGCCGGTTTCCTGCTACTGACCGCCGCCCTGATCAGCGGCTTCCTGTTTGTTGACAACCTGTTTGCCCAGCACTTGGTCCACAAGACGCTGTTTTCGCTGATCGCCTGGAGTGTATATGCCCTTCTGCTGGCGGGGCGACACTTCTTGGGCTGGCGCAGCCAAACTGCTGTACGCTGGACGTTGGGTGGCTTCGTATTGCTGATGTTGGGCTTTTTTGGCTCCAAACTGGTATTGGAGATGCTACTCAAGATGTAGCCCGCTCGCTTGACAGCCCCTGTGGCTGACCAGAAAATGAACGCCCAAATCCGCAAACAAAGGTTCCTGTCCCTTGGACGACGCGTCGATAAGCACACTTACCGCCATCCTGGTTCTGCTGATCTTCTGTTCAGCATTTTTCTCCAGCTCCGAGACCGGGATGATGTCCCTCAACCGCTACCGACTGCGCCATTTGGTCAAGAGCGGTCATCGCGGAGCACGCAGGGCCAATAGTCTGCTGGAACGACCGGACCGGCTGATTGGCCTGATTCTGATCGGCAACAACTTCGTCAACATTCTCGCTTCCGCCATTGCCACCGTGATTGCCGTCCGCCTCTGGGGGGACGCCGGCATTGCCATCGCCACCGCTGGACTGACGCTGGTGATACTCATTTTCGCTGAAGTATCACCCAAAACCATGGCCGCTCTGCACCCGGAAAGAATCGCTTTTCCCGCCTCCTATATTCTGAAGCCGCTGCTGAAGCTGGCTTACCCGCTGGTTTGGGTCATTAACGGGATTACCAATGGTTTCCTGCGTCTATTTGGCGTCAACGTCAATGATGCCGGCAACGAACACCTGAGTACCGAGGAGCTGCGGACCATCGTGCACGAAGCCGGTTCCCTGCTGCCCCACCGCAACCAGTCAATGCTGCTGGGCGTGCTGGAGCTGAACGAAGTGACCGTCAACGACATCATGATTCCGCGCAACGAAGTGGAAGGAATCGACCTGGATCTGGAGATGGATCAGATTCTGGAGCTGTTGTCCAAAACCGGGCACACGCGTCTTCCGGTTTATCGCGGCGACATCAACAACATTGTCGGCATCCTGCACATGCGCAATCTCGCCCAGCTTATTCAGCAGGGCAATCTGACCAAGCCGGCCATCATGCAGGTTGTGCATGAAGCCTACTTTGTTCCAGAAAGCACACCCCTCCAGACTCAGTTGCTCAACTTCCAGCGCCACAGCCGCCGCATCGGTGTCGTGGTGGACGAATACGGGGATGTTGAAGGGATCGTGACACTGGAAGATATTCTGGAAGAGATCGTGGGAGAGATGTCCAATGACCATGATGACCTGAACCAGGAGATACACCCACAGGAAGACGGCAGCTTTTTTATCGATGGCAGCGCCTACATCCGTGAAGTCAACAAGGCTCTACACTGGAGCCTGCCGACTGACGGCCCCAAGACACTGAATGGCTTGATCACGGAAATTCTGGAGTCGATTCCGGACGCCAACGTCTGCCTGGAGGTATCTGGCTATCGAATGGAAACCCTGCAGATCTGTGACAACTTGGTCAAAACCGTGCGCATTACCAAGACAGCCAAGGCCCTGGAAAGCTTCTAAACTCTGGCGAGATCACAGCATCTCACCCTGTTCCCGCTGCCGAATCAGCGCCCAGACCGCCCGCTTCTCGTCATTATTCATGCTCCCCCAGCGGCTGATCTCCTCGCCGCTGCGGTGGCAGGCAATGCAAATATCACCCTCACCCAGTGCGCACACACTGACACAGGGGCTCGGCACCGGTTTTTCATCGGCATATTTATTCATGCTCGGTCTCGCGGTGTTCGGGGCGGGGCCGCATCGGAATGTCGGCATCAAAACCCACATTAAGCAGCTCCGCCAGAATATAGGCTGTCAGACCCCATATCACCTCACCCTGCCAGTGCCAGGCGGGTACGTAGCGCACCTTGCCGGCAAAATCGATCTGATCAAGGCGTCGGTTGGCCGGGTCAAGCAGGTAGCTGAGTGGTACCCGATGGATGCTGTCAATCTCGCCGGGATTGGGTTCCAGCGGCAGACGCGATGGAATCACTCCCACCCAAGGGGTCACCTGCAACAGGTGTTTTGAGACAACTTGCCCCAGTGAGCCGATCACTTCAACCTGTCCCGGCGGCAGGGCAATTTCTTCTTCAGCCTCGCGCAGCGCGGTTGCCAGCAAATCAGGGTCTTCAGGATCTCGCTTGCCACCAGGAAACGCCATCTCTCCACTGTGAGTAGAAAGGTAGGGCGAACGCAGGGTTACAATCACTTCCGGGTCGGCGCTATCCGTGAGCGCCAGCAGCACTCCGGCTTCACGCCCAACCGTACGCAGCCGCCAGGGGCGATGTCGTTGCAAGCGATGACGCAGTTGGTGAAGCGGGTCAGACATGAAACGATCCATTTGTGGACGGGATCACTATAATACCCTGCACGACAGGCATCAGCGACCCTGCTTGCACCCCGCCATTGCGGGACGTTACCCTGCCAACTCTGAACCGGAACAGGCACCGCCAATGAACTTCTGCAGCCACTGCGGCGAACGCGTTAGCTTGAGAGTACCCGAAGGCGACAACCGACCAAGACACGTATGCGAAAGCTGCGGTCGTATTCATTACCAGAACCCGCGCATCATCGCCGGCTGCCTGCCGGTGTACGGCGACCAGGTGCTGCTGTGTCGCCGCGCCATCGAGCCACGCTATGGCTACTGGACGCTGCCGGCCGGGTTTATGGAAAACGGCGAGTCCACCGAGCAGGCCGCCCTGCGGGAAACGCTGGAAGAGGCCCAGGCCAGGGTGCAGCTTAAGCAGCTTTACACGCTGACATCCATTATCCATGTCAATCAGGTGCAGCTGATTTATCTGGCAGAACTGGAGCGCCCCGAATTCGGCATCAGTAACGAGACGCTGGAAAGCCGCCTGTTCAGTGAAGATGAAATCCCCTGGGACCAGCTGGCTTTTACCACCATTCGGAACGCCCTGCGCTTTTACTTTGCGGACCGGCGCGAGAACCATTTCCCGTTGCGCCATATTGAGATGGAGCCCGGTACCGACAGCCTGCTGCTCAAACCCTGATTATCCTGCCGCCGAAAGGCCGACCATCTCGATCTCCTGCAGGAATCGAGTGTAGTCGGGGCTGTCCTGGCGGCTGTAGTTCAGGTTGCGGAACAGACCACTGAGGCGGACAAAGTGCTCACGCACCTGCTCCTTTTCCTCCAGCTTCAGCGGGTGGTCCAGACAGCGCACCAGTAATCCGAACAACTCCTGCTGACGACTGAGCGAGGTGGAAGCATCGACGTCGTCGAAGGCATCCTGTTGCAGATACACCTGATCCAGACACTGAGCCTTCTGGAAAGTCAGATAATCGTCCAGGGTTACCCCTTCCTCACCGGTTACCTGCATCATCTGTTGAACCTGTTCGCCGTCACGGATCAGCTCAATCATGCGCTTGACCTGCCCGACCCAGCCGTCGGACAGCTCGCGCGTAAACCAGTCTTCCAACTGATCCAGATAGCGTGACCAGGAGATCAGCGGATCCACCGCCGGATAGGCACGCTTGTAAGCGCGCTCGGCACTGAGGCCGAGGAAGGTTTTCACCGTACGCAGGGTGGACTGGGTCACCGGCTCTTCAAAGTTACCGCCTGCGGGCGATACGGTGCCTATCAGCGTCAGGCTACCGGTACTGCCGTCGTTGGTCTGCACCATACCCGCCCTTTCGTAAAGTGCTCTCACGGCCGAGTCAAGATAGGCAGGAAAAGCCTCTTCACCGGGAATCTCTTCAAGGCGGCCTGACGTTTCACGCATAGCCTGTGCCCAGCGCGACGTTGAGTCCGCAATGACCAGTACGTTATAGCCCATCTGACGGTAGTATTCGCTGATGGTAATACCGGTATAGATCGATGCTTCGCGGGCAGCCACCGGCATTGATGAGGTGTTGCAGATAATAACGGTACGGTCCATCAGCGTACCGCCACGCGGGTCGGGCAGGTTGGGAAATTCGGTAATGGTTTCCACCACCTCACCGGCGCGCTCGCCGCAGGCCACGATCACCACGATATCGACGTTGGAGTAGCGCGAAATCAGTCCCTGCAATACCGTCTTGCCGGCACCGAAGGGGCCGGGGATGCAGGCAGTACCACCCAGCGCCACCGGAAAAAAGGTGTCGATCAGGCGAATGCTGGTCAGCATGGGCTGTTGTGGAAACAGCCGCTGGTTGTAGCCTTCGCGCAACAGATCACGGTTAACCGGTACACGCACCGGCCAGCGCTGTTGCATGCTGACTTCACGCTCCTGACCATTAGCCAGCCGCAGCCGAACCACCGGGGTTGCAACACTGAAGCTGCCCTCCTGCACCCAGCTGACTTCTGCTTCGCCGCGCAAATTGAACGGCACCATAATCTTGTGGCTGAACTTGCCTTCAGGCACACGTCCCAGCAGATCACCGGCTTTGACCCGGGTACCCACTTTAACCACTGGCTGGAACGACCATTTCTGATTCTGATCGATACCGTCAACGGCCAAGCCACGCGGCAGAAAAAAGCCGTGCTGGCCGGCGATCAGTTCCAGCGGATTCTGCAAGCCATCATAAACTTGCCCCAGCAGGCCCGGCCCCAGCGCTACGGACAGCATCTGTCCGGTTTGCTCAACCGCATCACCGATGGCCACACCACGCGTGGTCTCAAACACCTGCACATCAGCCTCGCCATGGCGTACTCGAAGCACTTCGGCCTGCAGCTTTTCCGTACGGCCAGCCTCACTCCGCTGCGGACAGATCAGTACCACTTCATTTTTGGTCAGAGGGTAAAACTCTCCCTCTGCATCACGCAGCATGCGGATACTGACAATATCATCATGCACGCCGGTTACACGTGCGGTCACGGTATTCGCTGAACTCATTATCCTGCCTCTGTCACTGAGTGGAGAGTCTCATCCTGTTTGAATCCTGCCAACGCGCTGGTTACCAGCCGGCTGAACTGCTCCTGCGCCTGCTCACCCTGCCAGCGCAGCCGGTATTCGGCAATCGACCAGCGCAGGCGGTAGGCGGCCACCGCGGTAAAACTGAAGGGGTTACACTGCTCAAGCTCACGCAGCTGCTGCCAGAACCAGACCAGCAACTGCTGCTCCAGCTCAGCACTTTGACCCTTTTTAAGCATACTCTGGGCTTCAACCAACCATGGAAAACGCCCGCCAAGGGAAAAGTCGGACTCCTGCCAGTGGCGCCGTATCAGCCACACCAAATCACCGAAGCCCTGAAACCCATTACCCTCCGACTGCCCCGCCAGCCGATAGCGCTGAGCGGCAATCAGGGTACGCCAGATTAGGTGCTGCTCCAGCAACTGCTTCAGCGTGTGGTCCTGAATCTGTGACAGTTCCTGCTGCCAGTGCTGGACTTCATCCCGGTCCGACAACTCTTCATCACCATCACGCTCACGCTGAAACAGGCGCAGCGCCAGTGCCAGCTGCCGCTGATCCGCTGCCTCGAGCATGCCCAGCCGCTTTTCCAACTGCAGAATCGAGATCGGCAGCTCCTTGAGCTGATCCATGCGTGCCGGCAAGGCCGGCAGTGCAGGAATGAGCGTGTAGTAGGAAGACGAGGACACTAGCGGATCACCCCTTCCAGTATCGCTCTGAAGCGTGGCTGCAGGTGACGCAGCAGCAATTCTGCCAGCGCACGGTCGCTCAGGTCTATCTCGGTAGCCTCGCCATTGGTCCGAATCCTGATCCCCTTGCCATCATGGGTATCCAGTACTATCCCCTCGCGCAGCAACACGCTGAGCTGCTCCTGCACATACTGGCTCAGCTGGCTGGCCCTGTAGGCCTGAGGATGACGCCGCAGCTCTTCCAGACCGATAAAATCAGCCGGCAACAGCAGGTCCATCTTCTCCATACTGGCCAGATCAGCATCACCACAGGCCTGCAGTACCACTTCACGGATCAGTTCGCGCATGAACGCATGGCTGTCCAGTTGCTCACTGATCAGCAGCTTCACCCGGTCGGCAAAGGTGCGTGACAGCATTTCACGCACCTGCAGATTCATGTCGCGAGCGGCCATTTTCAATGCATCTTCGCCGGCACGCTTCATGCGCTCAGCCTCGTCATGCGCCTTGCGCCTGAGCTCATCCGCTTCCTGACGCGCCTGCTGCAACAGCCAGTCAGCGCGATGCTCGGCCTCTTCTATCAGCTCGGCTGCACGCTGCTGGCCCTGCTCGACGCCTTGCTCACGCAGGCGCTCGATTAGTTCTTCAACGCCGGATGCTGCATGGCCCTTAACCTGCTCGGTCATGGTCTACCTCCTCAGGCCGGAATGCCGGCGCTGATCACCAGAGCAAAAATGAAGGCAAACACGGCAAAGCCTTCCACTATGGCGGCTGGCGCAATCGACATACCGAATATTTCCGGCTTGATTTTGGAAACGTTGATCGCGCTGGCACAGCACTGCCCCTGCCGGACCGCACTGAACAGCAGCGCCAGACCCGCCAGAATGCCAACGGCAAACAGACCCGGCGCATTGTCGATATTCACCTCACGGTTAAGCGAGAACATCACCACGATGCCATAAATGGTCTGTGACGATGGCATGGCGGCAATGCCGACGTATCGCCCATGTCCGGTTTCCGTTTCCAGCAGCGCGCCGCAGGCAGCCTGCCCCGCCAGTGCACAGCCAATGATGCTGCCAATAGCACCCAATGCCATGGGGCCATACAGCCCCGCCCATCCCAGTGCCAGTATCAGGTTGTCCAAGGGTTCACCTCCCGCTTGGTGAAAGGTTGAAATGCGTAGCCTTCGTCCGCAAGGCTCCAGTTGTAGAACTCGATCAAATTCAACCGCAGTCCGTGAATCACACCACTGACAACGGCCAGTACAAAATTGAGCAGGTGCCCCAGCAACAGGATCAACACCTCCAGCAGCAGCCCCATGCCGGGAACGGCAGCCGCAACGTCGCTGGCGAGCTGGTTGAAGGTGATGGCCAGCGAAGCGCTGGCCAGCCCAAGTGCAAACAGACGCAGATAGCTGAGTACATCACCGAACATTTTTGACAGTCCGGTCAAGGCCATCAGGCCATCAATCAGCCGCCACATCCAGTTCTTCGCCCCCTGCCATGGACGATGGCTGGAGCAGAGCAGAATCGCCAGCACGCCCGCGGCCAGCATGGCCCATTCAATATCGACCTGCTGCCTTAGCCAGGCGCTAACACCGGCCAGAATCAGTACAATCCAGCCCAGCGGGGCCAACATGACAGTGCTGCCTCGACTGCGCCAGGCCGTAATCAGGTTTGCCAAGACCAGGTGCCCGGCTCCCATGATCACTGATATTTTCATCATGCTGTCGAAATCATTCATATCAAACAGCTTCAAACCCTCCAGCTGTTCAGGCGGAGCGGCACCAAAGTAGCTGCCCACCAGCGCACCCCAGGCAGCTGAAAACAGAGTGAGCGTTACCCCGAGCGCCCGCAGACGGCGACCGGTGGCACTTTCGCCCATGCGGCGCCAATAAAATCCAAGCACCGCTGCCAACAGAAGCGCATAGCCGGCATCCGAGATGATCAGGGCAAAGAAGATGGCAAACGAGAAAAAGATCACCCGCGATGGATCCCAACTGCGGTAACCCGGCATCTGGTAGAAACGGACAATATCCTCGCCGCCGGAGATGCGATCAGGGTTCTGTAACAGCGTGGGCGGCAGATCGTCTTCGGCAGGTGCTTCAACCACCAGCGCCAGCCCCTGTCGGCGGGCAAAGCTTTCCAGTGCGTCCTGCTGCTGCGCCGGGAACCAACCCTGCAGCGCAAACACCTCTTCAGTATCCAGCGTCTGCCGACTGACCTCTTCACGCTCGGCCTCATCTTCATTGCCGGCAAGTGAACGCTGCAGCAGATACAACCAACGGGTAAATGCCTCGCGCTCGGCGTCCAGAGCTTCCAGCTCAATTTCAAGGTCTTCCAGTTGGGCATCAAGCTGCTCAAGCGGGACCGAGCCGGTGTGAGTCCGAGGTACCGGCATCTGGTTACTGCGGGGCTCTTCTCGAGAGATTACAGCCACATAGGAGTTGCGGTTGTCACGGTGCACGACAGCCCAGGGCAGCACATTGCCTTCCAGCTCATGCATACGATAATTGGGCACCAGATAGAACCAGAGCAGCTGGCCATACAGGCCCTGCTCGCCGGGGAGATTAAAGCTGCCCCAGGGTTCCAGATCCTTGATACGTTTGCGCAAAAAGTCGCGCTGCTCGTTCAATTCCAGTCGTTTTTTGCGATTTTTCAGGACACCCTCAAGTACCTGTCGCAGGCTGAAATGGCGCTCCGTGGTCACTTGCTTGCGCTTCTGCGGACAACTGAGCAGATACCGAATAGCCTGCTGCAGCTGTTCGGGGTGTACACCATCGAGTAACGCCACCTCAGGTTCCTGCGATTCATGGCGCAGCGGAATAACATGCACAAGCCCCAGCGCCTGCAGCTGGTCCAGCACCTGAGCCTTGTCCTCGGTCAACCCGATCAGGGTCGCCTTTTGCAGCGTTACAATACTCATTGCAGTGCCACCCTGGCCCGTTTCCCCTTGGCAATCTTGGCCCGCACGACCCCGGCACGCTCGGCATCCGAAAGGGCGATGCGAATACGGCGGATATTAGACTCGGTACGGGGAATCAGGACCTTATCAAACAGGTTAAGGCGCTGTGTCGTTTTTTGCAGCGCCGCCTCAAGGCGTTCAAGCCGTACCCGCTCAACCTGCTGCAGCACTTTCAGCTCAAGCATCTGGCCCATCAAATCCACTGCACGGTCGACCCACTGCGGCATTGCCAGTCGTGAGTACTGCGCTCTGTCCAGCTCAACACGCGCCACGCGAGGTAATTCAATGCCCACCAGATTATCCAGCTGGTGCTCAACCCGTTGAATCCTGATCAGGCTGTTCAGGTCGAGCCGCGTCTGGGCCAGCATGGGAATTTGCTCAGCTACACTGGCGTTGATCTGATGCTCATCCTGCTGCAGCTGCTCCAGTACACGGCGAGACTTCATCCGCGCCGCCAATATCTGTTTGCGCTTGAGATCCAGTGCCGGAACGAACTGGCGGAAGGATTTCAACCGCTGGTTTTCATGGTTGAGCGTGCTCTTGTTGAGCGCCAGCTTTGCCATAACCGATTCAGCCTGCCTGCTGCTGTGGGAAATACTTGTCGATCAGCTGCTGCTTCATCAGCAGCTCTTCCGGCTTGAAGCATTCAGCCAGGGTCTGCCAGCACTGGTCCAACGCCTGCTCCAGCGGCATGGAGACACTGATGTCCATGAAACGATCGCGGAACAGGTCCCCAAATTTCAACAGCCGCTCGTCATACTCGGTCAGATCAAAGGACATCGCCTGCTTTTGCTGCGCATCACGCGCTTCGGCATAAAAGCGCACCATGGTATTCATGATCTGACCGTGATCTTCACGGGTCACCTTGCCGATCACGTGTTGCTTCAGACGCGACAGCGAGCCGAACGGATCGAGCACGCCGTTATGCAGATAGAACTGGCCTTCGGTGATATAACCGGTATTGTCCGGCACCGGGTGGGTCACATCATCACCCGGCATGGTGGTCACCGACAGGATCGTCACCGAGCCGGCGCCCTTGTAGTCACAGGCCTTCTCGTAGCGACGCGCCAGCTGAGAGTAAAGGTCACCGATATAGCCCCGGTTGGAGGGCACGTGTTCCATGGAGATGCCCACTTCTTTCAGCGCATCGGCATAGGCGGTCATGTCGGTGAGCAACACCAGCACCCGCTTGCCCTCTTCCACGGCAAAGCGCTCGGCCACTGCCAGCGCCATATCCGGTACCAGCAGGCCTTCTACGGTAGGATCAGAACCCAAGTGCACGAACATCACGGTGCGAGCGCTTACACCGGCCTCTTCGAAAGCGCGACGGAAAAAGTGATAGTCATCGAAGATCAGGCCGATACCACCAAAGACCACCACATCCGCATCGGCGTTGGCACCGATCTGCGCCAGCAGGCGGTTGTATGGCTCACCTGCCACCGAGAAGATGGGAATTTTCTGGCTCTCGACCAAGCAATTGAACACATCGATCATCGGCACATCGGTGCGGATCATACGTGACGCCAAAATGCGCCGGGCCGGGTTGACGGTGGGGCCGTCGATTTCAATACGGGTTTCTTCGGACAGACTGGGACCGCCGTCAATGGCGCGCCCGGAACCGGAAAAGGCGCGTCCCATGATGTTCGGCGAGAAGGTCACCTGCATCGGATGACCGAGAAAACGAACCCCGGCCTTGGTGGACAAACCTTTGGTGCCGGAAAATACCTGCAGTGAGACACTGTCTCGATCCAGCTGAATCACCTGCGCCATGTACGGAGGCTGATCGGGGTCGAGGATATTTTCGATCAACGCCAGATCGCCATAACCGATGGCGGCAACCTCGCCCTCTTCAGGCTCAGGCACGTGGACTTTGACGATATCACCCACGATCTCAAGAATGCGCGAGTAGCGAACCAACAACTGTGTCACACCGACTTCCCTCTCATTTGCCATCACACTCAGAATGCGGCCAGCGGGTAGACCTCGTAGGCGACTTCCTCATAGGGGTGCGCCTGCTTCAGTGCTGCCACAGCCGACTCTATCAGCTCATCACTGCAGACCATTTCTACCTTCCATTCGGCTACTCGTTCCAGCTGATGCTGCTGGCCCAGGTGGGGGTTGGAGCCATCAAGCGGACGAAACTGCCCCGTACCAAGAGATTGCCAACAACACTGATCATAATCGCCGATATGGCCAACGCCAACTGCAAACAAAGCCTGATTAACCGCTTCACAGTTGGCTTCAGGGACGAAAAAACAGAGTTTGTACATGCTGCCTCCCTGCCAAGTGACCTCATTAATCTACACCATAGCGCCAACTGTGCAGCCGCAGCAAGCATCGAAATCAGGATGCCAGCTCAAGGTGACACAAACATTGCGCGCAGGCATAAAAAAGCCCGCTACTGGAGCGGGCAGAGGGAACAACAACGTGTTGGGTTCAGTGCAGGCCCAGTACGTCCTGCATGTCATACAGTCCGATTTTCTTATCGCCCAACCAGCCTGCGGCACGGACTGCGCCCTTGGCAAAGGTCATGCGACTGGAAGCCTTGTGCGTGATCTCAATGCGTTCGCCTTCTGTCGCGAACAGAACAGTGTGATCACCGACAACATCTCCGGCCCGGATGGTTTCAAAGCCGATCTCTTTTGCAGGACGAGCACCGGTTTGCCCTTGACGACCATATACGGCACAGGTCTTCAGATCACGTCCGAGCGCATCAGCAACGACTTCTCCCATCCGCAGAGCGGTACCGGACGGCGCATCAACCTTATGTCGATGGTGCGCTTCGATCACTTCAATATCGTAGCCACCGTCATCACCCAGTGCCTTGGCAGCGATCTCAAGCAGCTTAAAGCAAAGGTTTACTCCCACACTCATGTTGGGAGCGAATACCAGCGCCGTTTTTTCCGCAGCCTGTTTCAGCTCTTCTTTCTGACTCTCATTCAGGCCGGTAGTTCCGATCACCATTTTCTTGCCGTTGGCAGCACAAAACGCCAGGTTCTGCAGGGTGACTTCCGGCGTGGTAAAGTCGATCAACAGGTCAAAATCGGATGCCACATCGTCCAGACTGCCAGCCAATTTGACATCCAGCCTGCCCACTCCCGCCAGCTCGCCGGCATCGGCACCGATAAGTGAGCTGCCGGGCTCAACGATGGCAGCACTGAGGCTGACATCCTCAGCCTGTTGCAGTGCCTCAATAATGGTTTTTCCCATACGGCCGGCTGCGCCGGTCACCGCTACTCTGATCATGCACCTGCCCCGCTGGTCTGTATCCATATACCTGATTGTGTGATGATCAGGTCATATCTTCAAAGAACTTTTTCACCGAATCGAAGAAACCGTGTTTCTTCGGGCTGTGCTTGCTGTTGCCCTCTTCAGTGGCATCAGCAAATTCTCGCAGCAGCTTTTTTTGGCGACTGTTCAGATTAACCGGTGTTTCGACGATTACCTTCACCATCAAATCACCCACGCTGCCGCCTCGAACCGGGGTCACGCCCTTGCCACGCAGGCGGAACAGCTTGCCGGTCTGGGTTTCGGTCGGGATCTTCAGTTTGACGCGGCCATCCAGTGTCGGCACGTCAAGCTCACCACCCAGCGCCGCATCCACAAAGCTGATCGGCACTTCACAGTAAAGGTGCTTGCCATCACGCTGGAAAATCGCGTGCTCACGCACATGTACCTGTACATACAGATCACCGGCTGGGCCACCATGCGAGCCGGCTTCACCTTCACCGGCCAGTCGAATGCGATCACCTGTATCAACACCGGCCGGAATCTTGACCTGCAGCGTCTTGGTTTTTTCCACCCGGCCCTGACCGTGGCAGCTGTCGCAGGGGTCGGAAATGACCTTACCCTCACCGCGGCAGGTTGGGCAGGTCTGTTGTACCGAGAAGAAACCCTGCTGCATCCGCACCTGTCCCATGCCACCGCAGGTGGAGCAGGTCTTGGCACTGGTACCGGGCTTGGCGCCACTGCCATCACAGGTTTCGCAGCTGACGTAGGTGGGGATTTGCAGCGTTTTCTCACAACCGCGCACCGCCTCTTCAAGCGTCAGGTCGAGGTTGTAGCGCAAATCGGCGCCACGCTGTACGCTGGAACGGCGGCGTCCGCCACCGCTTCCACCGAAGATGTCACCAAAAACGTCACCAAAAATATCGGAGAAGTTGCCTTCAAAGCCACCGCCTCCGAAGCCGCCCATACCACCCTGGCCATCTACTCCCGCGTGGCCGAACTGGTCGTAAGCCGCTTTTTTCTGGGCATCCGACAGTACTTCGTAGGCTTCGCTGATCTCCTTGAACTTGTCTTCAGCTTCCTTGTCGCCCGGATTGCGGTCCGGGTGGTATTTCATCGCCAGCCGACGATAGGCTTTTTTGATATCGCGATCGGAGGAATCGCGCGATACGCCCAAAAGTTCGTAGTAATCCTGTTTTGCCATGATCCGAATCTGACCCGTCAGGTTTGACTCCAAAGAGCCGGACATGACAACGCGGGCAGAAGCCCGCGTTGTCACACTGCAACGATCGACACTCGCGAACGCTTACTTCTTGTCGTCGTCTTTGACTTCTTCAAACTCGGCGTCAACGACATCGTCCGCGGCATCCTTTTCGCCCGCTTCGCCACCGGCCTGTTCAGCCTGAGCCGCATCGGCGTACATTTTCTGAGCCACCGCTGACAGCGCTTCGGTCAGAGTTTCAGTCTTGCTCTCGATGGCTTCCTTGTCAGAGCCCTTGAGCGCCTCTTCCAGATCCTTGATAGCCGATTCGATCTTCTCTTTTTCATCCGCAGTCGCCTTGTCACCGGCATCTTTCAGGGTCTTGTGTGCGGTGTGGATCATCGCATCACCCTGGTTACGCGCAGTGGTCAGCTCCTCGAACTTCTTGTCCTCTTCGGCATGCGCTTCGGCATCACGCACCATCTGTTCGATCTCATCATCATTCAGGCCGGAAGAGGCCTTGATTACGATGGACTGTTCCTTGCCGGTAGCCTTGTCCTTGGCGGACACGTTCAGAATACCGTTGGCATCAATATCGAAGGTCACTTCGATCTGCGGCATGCCACGCGGTGCCGGTGGGATATCGGCCAGATCAAAACGACCCAGAGACTTGTTCTGGCTCGCCTGTTTGCGCTCGCCCTGTACCACGTGAATAGTCACAGCCGTCTGGTTGTCGTCCGCTGTCGAGAACACCTGTGACTTTTTGGTCGGGATAGTGGTGTTCTTTTCAATCAGGGAAGTCGCAACACCGCCCATGGTTTCAATACCCAGAGTCAGCGGAGTGACGTCCAGCAGCAGTACGTCTTTCACATCACCGGACAACACCGCACCCTGAATGGCAGCACCGATGGCAACCGCCTCATCCGGGTTAACGTCCTTGCGCGGCTCCTTGCCGAAGAACTCAGCCACTTTCTTCTGTACCAGCGGCATGCGGCTCTGACCGCCGACCAGGATCACCTCGTCAATCTCGGACACGGACAGACCAGAGTCTTTTACCGCAATGCGGCAAGGCTCGATGGAGCGCTCGACCAGCTCTTCAACCAGTGATTCCAGCTTGGAGCGTGTCAGTTTCACGTTCAGGTGCTTCGGACCGGTCGCATCAGCCGTGATGTACGGCAGGTTGACGTCGGTCTGCTGTGCGGAAGACAATTCAACCTTCGCTTTCTCACCAGCTTCCTTCAGACGCTGCAGCGCCAGCGGGTCGTTGTGCAGATCGATTCCACTTTCTTTCTTGAACTCATCCGCCAGGTAGTTGATAACCGCCAGGTCGAAATCTTCACCACCGAGGAAGGTGTCACCGTTGGTTGCCAACACTTCAAACTGGTGCTCACCATCCACATCGGCAATCTCGATGATGGAAATATCAAACGTACCACCACCGAGGTCGTATACGGCAACGGTCTTGTCGCCCTTGGACTTGTCCATGCCATAGGCCAGCGCAGCCGCTGTCGGCTCGTTGATAATGCGTTTCACTTCCAGACCGGCAATTCGGCCTGCGTCTTTGGTGGCCTGGCGCTGAGAGTCATTGAAGTAGGCCGGTACGGTGATCACTGCTTCAGTGACCGGCTCGCCGAGATAGTCTTCAGCGGTCTTCTTCATCTTTTTCAGCACTTCAGCCGATACCTGCGGCGGAGCCATCTTTTTGCCTTTTACATCAACCCAGGCATCACCGTTGTCGGCCGCAATGATTTTGTAAGGCACCATTTTGATGTCTTTCTGAACCACTTTGTCATCATAGCGGCGGCCAATCAGACGCTTGATGGCATACAGTGTGTTGTCCGGGTTGGTAACGGACTGGCGCTTGGCCGGCTGGCCAACCAGTGTTTCGCCGTCATTGGTATAGGCGATAATGGACGGAGTGGTGCGATCACCTTCCGCGTTTTCAATCACTTTGGTCTTGTCGCCATCAAGGATCGCCACGCAGGAGTTGGTGGTGCCCAAGTCGATACCGATAATTCTGCCCATGTCTTACTCCGATCTTTCTGTGACCCGTACTGGGTCAAAAACTGTTCAATTAGCCGTTGTGCATCTATATGGGTACGGCAGCGCGTTTTTCAACTCCGGCTTCAGCCTTTTGCTACCATCACCATGGCAGGACGTACCAGACGGCCATTCAGCAGGTAACCCTTCTGTACAACTGTGACGACCGTGTTAGGCTCAACACCTTCTGCCGGCACCATGGACATCGCCTGGTGGTGCTCCGGATTAAAGACTTCACCCTGCGGATTCAGCTGCTCCACATTGAATTTTTCCAGACTGGAGAGGAACAGCCCCAGTGTCATCTCGACACCTTCACGAATCGCCTTGACCTTCTCCTCATCGCCTTGACTTGCTTCAATTGCACGCTCAAGACTATCCACCACCGGCAGCAACTCTGTCGCAAATTTTTCCAGACCAAACTTGTGTGCCTTTTCCACATCCTGCTCGGCACGACGGCGAATGTTCTGAATTTCGGCCTGCGCACGCGGTTTGAGCTCAACCAGTTCCTTCTTCAAGGCTTCAACCTCAGCGCGGGATTCTTCCAGCTGCTGGATCAGGCTGACTTCCGTCTCTTCGGCAGCACCTGGCTCTACAACTTCACCTTCGGCGACCAGCACTTCAGGTTCGTTTTGAACCGGCTCGACGGCTTCATTCTGATTCTGCTGCTCTTTCGACATCAGGTCTCTCCAACTGACACTTGAGTATTGGCGTTGATGGCATCTATATGGGGCTCTCTCAGATGGATTCAACCGGCAGCAAGATTTTTTTCAGCTGGGGATTGCAGGTATCGATCAAATGGCTTATACAGTAAACACTGTATAAATAACCATGTGTGATTATCATGCTGACCCAACTGACCATTCGCAACTTCGCCATCGTGAGCGACCTTGAAGTCGAGCTGAATCGAGGGATGACCGTCATCAGCGGCGAAACCGGCGCCGGCAAGTCAATCATGCTGGACGCCCTCGGACTCTGCCTGGGTGATCGAGCTGACAGTGACAGTGTCAACAGCGGCTCAGAGCGCGCCGAGCTCACGGCCAGCTTTGATATCCGCACAATCCCACAGGCCAGGCTGTGGCTCAGCGAACACGACCTGGAGGGTGACCCTCAGGAATGCCATTTACGCCGTGTCATCACACGTGAAGGCCGCAGTCGAAGCTACATCAATGGTCGCCCCACCCCTCTGGCATTGCTGCGCGAACTCGGCCAGTACCTGGTCGACATTCATGGCCAGCACGAGCATCAACGGCTGTTGAAAAAGGATCATCACCGGGTGCTGCTGGACGAATTCGGAAACCATACCGAGCTGACTGAAGAAGCACGCCGCCTGTACCACAAATGGCGCCGCCAGCATGCCGAGCTTGAACAACTTACCCAAGTATCGGACGAGCGCAATGCACGCATGCAACTATTGAGCTACCAGGTCGAAGAGCTGGAGCAACTTGCGCTGACGCAGGGAGAACTGGAGCAGCTGGAACATGAGCAGCAACTGCTGGAAAATGCCGGTAGCCTGTTAAGCACAGGTCAGCAATTGCTCAATATCAGCCATGAGGATGATAGTCTCAACTGCCAGTCCATGTTGCATCACTGCCTTCAGCTGCTGCAGCAGCTCGGCACGGAAGATTCGCGTCTGCAACAGGCCAATGAAATGTTTAACAGCGCACTGATACAGGTGGAAGAAGCCGGTCGCGAGGTCCGTCATTTTTTGGAAGCAGTAGAAATCAACCCCGAACGCCAGCAGGAGGTGGAAGAACGCCTGACGGCCATCTACGATGTAGCGCGCAAACACCGCTTATTGCCTGAGCAGCTTATTGAGTTCCAGCAATCTCTACAGCAGGAGCTGATGGGCCTGACCCGATCCGACAACGAAATTGAATTACTGGCCGACGAAGTAGAATCGGCCTGGCAGAGCTACCTCAAAACCGCCGCTGAGCTCAGCCTTGCACGGCAACAACAGGCCGAGCACTTGGACCGCTTGGTGGACGCTCAGCTGCATGCCCTTGGCATGCCTGCCGCCCGTTTCAGTGCGTGTCTGACGCCACTGGATACTGAGCGCTACAGTGCTAGCGGCCTTGAAGAGGTCGAGTTCCTGATTAGCACCAACGAGGGCCAGCCAGCCCGTGCACTGGCAAAAGTTGCATCAGGTGGTGAACTGTCCCGAATCAGCCTGGCGATACAGGTGGTTACGGCACAGACATCCAGCACCCCAACACTGGTATTTGATGAAGTCGATGTGGGTATCGGTGGCGCCATTGCTGAAGTGGTCGGTCGGATGCTGCGTGAACTGGGTGAACGGGTGCAGGTTTTGTGTGTAACACACCAACCCCAAGTGGCGGCACAAGGGCATCAGCACCTGTTTGTAAGCAAAAAGGGACAGAAAGGTACATCCCAGACCCGGGTATCAAGGTTGAGCGAGGCCCAAAGGGTAGAAGAAGTTGCCCGCATGCTGGGCGGTGTCGATATTACGCGGACGTCAATGGAGCATGCACGAGAAATGCTGTCAGCCTGAGCGGCTGACAGCAAGGTTGCCTACTTCTTGTCGTCTTCTTCACAACCGCCCTTGCAGACACCGTAAAGATAAAGCGTACGGTCAGTAATGGTAAAGCCAAGCTGGTCCGCAACCTTGTCGAGGATTTCGGATACCTTGGGCTCAGTAAACTCGCGTACTCGGCCACACTTTACACAGACCACATGGTCGTGATGCTCGTCGCGCGCCAATTCGAAGACAGAATGCCCACCTTCAAAGTGATGACGCGACACCAGACCGGCTGCTTCGAACTGAGTCAGAACACGATATACCGTTGCCAAGCCGACATCTTCGCCAAGCTCCATCAGCAGCTTGTATATATCTTCCGCACTGAAGTGGTCACCTTCGCCGGCACGTTCGAGAATTTGATAAATTTTGACCCGCGGCAGAGTCACCTTCAGTCCGGCTTTCCGCAGTTCCTGATTTTCCAGTGCCATATTAGGTCTCAATCACTATGCTGTTCGGGATTTGCAATGTTAGACTCCATTATCTTTGTTTAGGCATGAAAACGGAAGCCATTTACTGATGCGAAAGGTTCTTCTCAGCACAACACTTGCCCTGATGATCGCCGGCTGCTCCGAGTTCCCAGGCGTTTACAAGATCGATATCCCTCAGGGTAACGTGGTTACTCAGGAGATGGTCAACCAGCTGCGCCCCGGCATGACGCACTCTCAGGTGCGCTATGTCATGGGTACGCCACTGATCAGCGACACCTTCAGCGAGGGGCGCTGGGACTACCTGTACAGCATCAAGGAGGGGGATGGCCAGCGTTACCAAGAGCGGGTCAGCGTTTTCTTTGAAGATGGCAAGCTGACTCGCCTTAGCGGCGACTTTCGTCCCGGGGTAGCGCAGGATCAGTCTCGCTAGTCGGTTATACGATGCGGGGAATCACTCCCCGCCCCCCTGTTTCGTTTGCTCTGATGCCTTTTCCGCTTTCATTTTAGCAGCTCGACGAGCACGGACTTCCTTGGGGTCCGCAATTAACGGCCGGTATATTTCAACCCGATCACCATCCTTCAACACTGTCGTAGCAGGGTCCTTTATCGCCTTGCCGAAGATTCCCATCGACGCGGTCGCAGGATCAACACCGGGAAACAGCTCAGCAATTCCAGAGCGAACAACAGCCTGGTAGGCCGTACATTCCTCATCTACCTGCAGTGCAATGATTTTCTGCTCGTAAGGTAACGCATAGGCTACTTCGACACTAATCATTACGCCTCCTGACCCAATACTGTATCGGCACGCATCACAAACGCATCGACCAATGTCGTCGCCACCGAGTTAAACACCTTGGACATGGCAAGCCCGGTGAGCTTGCCCTTGAATTCAAAATCCATCTGCAACTCTACTTTCGAAGCGTCCTCACTCAGGGGGGTGAAGGTCCATTTACCCCTGAAAGACGAGAACGGCCCCTCAACCAAAGTAATCTCCATTGAGTCTGGGCGCTGCAGGAAATTTCTCGTGGTAAAGCTGTACTTCAGCCCGCTCTTTGCAAGATGCAGAGTAGCAACCAGCTCCTGAGAAGACTCAGAAACAACATCGGTCGACGCACACCAAGGCAGAAATGCCGGATAGTTACGCACATCATTTACAAGATCGAACATTTGCTCAGCTGAATGCAGCACCAAAGCGCTGCGGTTTACCTGTGTCATAGCATCCTCATGGTGATCAGCGACTCAGGCCAGCTTGTCGTACAGGTTGACCACAAAAATCACTGCAACCGCAACCGGGGCGATGAACCGAATGGTGAACTGCCATGCACTGTAAGCACCAGAGCTACCCAATGCCAGTTCGTCGCGAGTCATCCTCTGTGTCAAAACCCAACCCACGTAGACTGCTATCAGCAACCCACTCAACGGCAGCATGATATTGGCAGTAATAAAATCCAGGAAATCAAAGATACCCATGCTGAATATCTTGATATCCGCCCAATGATTGAACGACAGCAGTGATGCAATCCCCATCAGCCAGATGATGAAGCCCAGTAAAGCGGCTGCGTGAAGACGCTTGAATCCAAAACGCTCCACAACCCAGGCTGTTGCCGGTTCTAGCAGGGAGATGGCCGAGGTCCATGCTGCAACACCTACCAAGAGAAAGAACAGAAAGCCAAAGACCTGTCCTCCCGGCATTTGACCAAACGCAACCGGAAGGGTGATAAACATCAGCCCGGGACCTGCCCCCGGGTCCAGTTGGTTGGCAAACACAATTGGGAAGATGGCCAAGCCTGCAACCAGTGCAACCACCGTATCCAGTACCCCTATTGTCAGGACTGTGGCGCCAATTGAATCCTTTTTACCCATATAGGAACCATAGGCCATAATTGCCCCCATACCCAGCGACAGGGTAAAGAAGGAATGTCCCAGAGCCACCAGTACCGCATCCCATGTCAGTGCATCAGGGTTAAAGCTGAACAGGAATGACCAGCCTTCGGCGAAGCTGCCACTGTTGAGTGAGTATCCAAGAAGCACCAATAGCAAAAGGAAGAGGGCGGGCATCATGATCTTGGTTGCCCGCTCCAGCCCCTTGTTTACACCACCTGCTACAACCACGACCACCATCAACACAAAGACAGTGTGCCAAATCAGCATCTGATCCGGGCTTGCCAGCAGCGACTCGAATTTCTTACCGGCAAGGTCGCTGCCTATATCAACAAACTGCCCCGTACCCATACCTGCGATGTAGTGCAGAACCCAGCCAGCCACCACCGAGTAAAAAGAGAAAATGATGTACCCGGCCAGCACACCCAGCCAGCCAATCAAGCCCCAGCGAGGATCCCTGCCAGCTTCCACAGCGGTTTCGCGCACTGCGTTGATCGGGCTTTGCCTGGCACGACGGCCGACCAGAATTTCACCCATCATGATCGGTATGCCAACCAGAAGAATACAAACCAGATAGACCAGCACAAACGCGCCGCCACCATTTTCACCCGTGATATAGGGAAACTTCCAGATGTTACCCAGGCCAACTGCAGATCCTGTTGCTGCCAGAATGAAGATCCAACGGTTCGCCCATGAACCGTGCATAGACTGCTTTGACTGCATAGTGCTCTCAGGTTAAAAATTTCATGAACCGCAATTGTTCATATTTCGGACAAGGGTGACAACCTTTTGCTGCATCTCTACGCTCAAACACGAGATTAATTACTCTGGGACAGCTATATCACCCGCTTTCAATGCGGACAGTCGCTCTATATAATCGCGCCATGGCGAAAAAGAAGAAGTCCCCCGGCGGAAACACCATCTGCCTGAACAAGCGTGCCAAGCACGAATACACCATCGAAACCCGATTCGAGGCCGGTGTGTCTCTCAGCGGCTGGGAGGTGAAAAGCCTGCGCGAAGGCCGTGGCCAACTGGTCGACTCATACGTTGTCTTCAAAAATGATGAAGCCTGGCTTGTAGGCGTACACATCACACCCCTGATCTCAGCCTCAACACATTTTGTCACCGAGCCTAGGCGTGATAGAAAGCTTCTGCTGCATCGACGCGAGATTGAAAAGCTGACTACCGCCGTCGAGGCCAAAGGCTACACCTGTGTAGCATTGGCTCTTTACTGGAAGAACGGCATGGTCAAGTGTGAAATTGCGCTTGTGAAGGGAAAGAAACTGCACGACAAACGCGCTGACGAGAAAGAAAAAGACTGGAATCGACAGAAACATCGCGAAATGTCTGTTGCAGCCCGTTGAACCTTTTCACTTTCTTCCGGTCTACAATGCCGGTACAATGACTCGTTACATATCTGGGGGTGACTTGGCTTCGACGCTGATTACGAACCCTTGGGTGCATGCCGAGAACGTGATGATTCTCGTTAATCCCTCATCACACAGTTATAGTTGCAAACGACGATAACTACGCTCTAGCCGCTTAAGTCGGCTAGCGCCGCACTCTAAGGTGTCTGTAACTCAGAGGTTCGCGGTGTCATACGAGACAGAATCGCCTGGATGCTTTGCTCTAAGCTGAACGGTTAAAACTAAAAGAGCTCGCCCATAGCACCCTGGCTCTCGGGTCGCGACGGGTTAATTGAATAGAGATGCCTAAGCATGTAGATCTTGAGGCAGAGGATTGGCGGACGCGGGTTCGAAACCCGCCACCTCCACCAAACATCCAATAAAATCAGCAACTTACAAGGCTGATTTTCCAAAACCCCACAACCTGCCCCACATTGGCAAAAGTGGTAAAACCGGGTTTTCAGCGGTAGCAGCCCGGTGGTTTTTCCCTTAACACAACACCTGCACTTGAATACCTGCACCCGGCTGGCGCTTTGCCAAGGCGGTGACGGTCATCAACAGGTAGATCAGCCCAACAGGAAACTACCGGCTTTCCGGTGGAATCCCAGGCGGTCAGTTTGGCCTTCTCGACTCTCAGCGGGTCGATAGCGGGATTCCGCTACCGGCAGCCATTACGGGACGGGCGGAAGCTCCAGCCCTCAAACCTGCGCCAGCAGGGTGATACCAGCGCAAGCGCATTGCAGGTTGATAGCGGATAACAATTGCGATCCCTGCAACCTGATTTCCGGCATGTTTTTTGACCTCCCCTGTACACTGCGCCATCCGGCAGCTTTCACCTGCAACAATCCAGCACTTAGCAAAAGCCGTGCCCATGATATTTTTCTATCAATCCTGCCGGACACCTACACCAGCGATTTCAGCCGTTTGGGCGGTTGGCGGCAGCGGTGGTGTTACTCCTCAGATTCGAGGGGTTTTGTCCTGGTGGCGGCGGTGACGGTCAACCATCGGGCGGCGGCCTGCACCTGCATCAATTCGAAGCCGGGCCTCTCTAACGAATCAGCACCAATTCGAAGCCGCTATTCTCTACCGAACCAAAACCAGCGATCCGGCAACCGGCTGCACCCTTCCCGTCAACACCTGCACCCCCAGAACGTGGGTTTAGAACCGCCTGAAAGCCCCGTATTCTCTGGCCTGTAGCCCATCTGGGGACTATTTCACCACCTTGAACACCACAACCGATTGTTATTAAAGGGAATTTACTCAAAACACTGCCGGTTGATTTCCGCACCTTCGACACCTCCGGCACCCTAAAACCCAATAACCATGCGGGTTAGAGCCTTGCACTGGTGGTGACGGCCATAAAAACCCGAAAAACTGCCGCAAACCGCGTGGTTGCTCCCGTCCCGCGGTTGCCGGTAGGTGCTGGGGCCCCAGGCTCTCAACAGTTCAACAGGCTTTCCGTTTTGCGCTCTGCGCTGCGTTCGCTGCTGATCCATGCGCCAGCATAGCCGCAACAGAACGGCGTTGTGGTGGCGTCCTGCTGCGGCAGTGCACCCGCTCAACCTGCATCAGCATCAGCGTTGCCGGTTTTCCGGTATCGACCACGGACAAGCGTTCCGGGCACTCCCCAGGCTTTCGGGTATCAAGTGGCACGGGCAGTTAGTAGCCGGAATTCCTGCTTCTAACTTGTGACGGTCATCGGCCCGGTTTCGGGCTTCTATCGGAAGGGGTGGCGGTATGCCTGGTGGGTGCCTGCTGCTGGCGCTTGGGTAGGTGGGCGGGGCTTGAGCACGTGAAGGGATCACTCTCCCCGGAAAACGGGTAGTTTGAAGCGGTGGGGCGGGTAGTTGGCTGGCGCTCTCCAGCCGGTACAACAGCGCCAGACCAGCACGGCAACGTTCAGCGGGCGGACGGGGCCTTTTCGATCCGCTCCAGGGTATCAAAACCCTGCGACAGCAACTCAGCCCCGACCAGCTTCAAGCCGTTCATCAGCCCGGCAATCGTACGATCATTATAGGGGCTTCCTTCGTCATCCATTTGGGCAATCTCGTGCTGCTCGTGTATTGCCTGCACTGCCAGCATAAATTCCCCGGCCTCGATCAGCTTTTTGGCCTGCTTTTTCACGGTCACTTCATCCAACACGGTACACCTCCTTTGTAGTATTGCCGGAAGATTGCTCCCGGCACTCTCTCATCATCTGCACCCTCAGGCACTCACCTCTGCCAAGTAATGCATCTGTTGGCACATCTGGTCAACGTCAGCCATCAACTGATTGATCTTGGTCCGGGTGTCCTGGTCCAGCCCTTCCACACCCAACAGCTCAATAACATCTGTCCGCACCAGATCGGCGGCACCCTCGATGCTGCTGTACTGCTGCCGGGTAATGGTCATTATCACATTGCGTATATTCATCGTTATACCTCCCAGGGTATGGCTTTATATAAGACTCTCAGAAACTGAATGGATCGAAGCCCGAAAACCCCGGTATAGCCCTCAGTTTTTGAATGGATCAGCCGGTTTTAATAGATCACCCATTCAGTTTTTGAGGAGTAACCGGCCCGACCTATTCAGTTTTTGAGGAGTTTTTCTGCAAGCAACGGGGGATCAGCTCCCATGTATCCGGGTGCTTGCACCAGTATCCAAGGGGCACGGGTGAAGGCTTTACACCCTCGTCATATCGCACCCCCTTTGGAGGGTCATCAATCCCGTTCCAGGTTATCGCCACCAGCGTTGCCATGCCTCGCACCTTGTAGCCCTGCCGGGTCACTACTATCCAGCCTTTGCGCTGCAATCCAGTCGAAGCGTTATAGATAGACCCTGCTGCCCATCCTCGCTTACTCAGTACAGACTCAGCCGTTGTCAGATTGCCGTTGTTAAAACCACGGTATTGCAGCAGCAACTCCATCAGCAGCCTCAGCTCGTTTCCTAATAGCTTTGTAAACTGCTCCGATTGAGCCACATGCCGAGGAATCCCCAAAAACGTGCTTTTCTTTTTGCGGCGCTCTGCCATTGGTTCAACCTCCAGCCGGGCACTATGGCCCGGCGCATCCTCAGGCGGCGGTTTCCGGCAGCGGCAACTGCTGCGGGGGGTTAGGGCTCAGATAGACGGATCGTTTCTCGATCAGCGCCAGCCGCTTTGCAAAGGCTGCTGTAGCTCGCTGGCGCTCCATCCGTGCGGCGGTGGTGCGATCCGGCAGCCGGTCGATTACCTGCACTGCTGCGGCCACAACCGGCGGCAGCGGCTCCAAGTCGATACAGCCCAACAGCCGGTAACAATCACCCTCCCCCTGCCGGTGGCAAGTGGCGATAATCATGCCGAACTCTCGAAGCGTAGCCAGCGGGCGGCGGGTTTCGGCAGTGCCTTTAAGGGTTGCCGTGGGCACCCATTTGCCAGGCATCAGCGCCAGCAGTATCTCGACTTCACGGCGGCTCAGGTACACCTGAAAACCTGCATCATCAGCCGGTGGGTAATAGACCGCCAGACTGTAACCGGCGCACTGCTGGCGCTTCCGGTGGCGCTCTGCTGCGCTCAGGGGGTTGGTGCTGGTGATATTAAGCCGGGCATTGTCCGGCAGCGCCTCGATCAGGTCACGCCAGGGCAGCGGCTGCTGCAATGCTTGGTGTTTGCTCATTGTGCCGTAGCTCATTGCGCCAGCCCTCCTACTGTCCAAATAACCAGTAGTGCCAGCACCAGCCCGGCCTCGATCAGTGGCGGGTATATGCTATGCTTGCGCTGCTTCAAACGGGTGGCGGCCTGTGTGGTGTGGGTCGCTTCCTTCCTCATGCTGCGGCCTCCTTCTCTGCTTCCCAGCCTTCCACATCATGCAAGCGCCAGCGGGTACAGCCCGGCGACAACTTGACCGGCTTCGGAAAGTGTCCCTTTTCCACCCAGCGCCAGATTGTTGATTTATCAACACCGAAACGGGCGGCAACTTGTTTGTCAGTCAGATAGGTGGTGGTTTCCATTTAAGGCACCTCGTTTTAATTAATCGCAACGGGGCCAGTATCGGAAGGCGGGGCAGTTGGCCACTATCAGGCATGGCCAACTTTTTTGAAGGTGGCTCTATTCAGCAATGATCCTGCGTAGCTGCCGGGCCTTTAATCCAAAATCAGGGCGCTTTTTTGCAATATGCTCTGCTGCTCCATTGACGCTATTGCTGCCCACTCTCCGCATATAGTCAGCGGCCAGGCTTTTGATCTCCCTGTTGCGCTGGTCATTGTCGGCACGCCTGCGGTCATTGGGTGAACCAACCGGCGTACCCTTGTTTGACTCGATCAGACGGCGCTCTGCATTGTGGTGGATAGCTGCGTTTTTCTCGTATGGCTCAACCGTGGCGGCCACGACCTCAGTTCCAAGCGATATACACGCCTCGATCAGCGGGAACACCAGTTCCAGCCGGTCAGCCAACGGACGGGCGGCTTCCTGCACCCGTGAAAGCCTCAGCAACACCTCAGCTGCTCGCTGCTCGCTTGCTGTCAGGTTGCACTCTGCTGGTGGGGCATGCTTGGGTAGTCCCTGCGCAACAAGGCATATCAGGTGCCAAGAATGATCCGGGTATTCAGTATCAAGCCACTCAGGCACGGCGGGTTGCACCCCGGCCCACTCTGCATAAAGCGCCAGCACCTGCCGGGCCTGGTCAGCCCAACCGTAATAGGCATCCGCAACACGGGCACCTGTTGCGCTGGCGCTGGTGAAGGCGGCGGCCTCAGCCTCAGTGGCTGGCGTGGTAGTCTTCTCAAAAAACAGGCTCTGCTTGCGCACCTTTCCCCGACTCATGCCTGCACCTCTCCCCTGATCGGCACAACCTCCCCGGCTGGCGCTGGTTCGCTCAGGAATTTGGCCCAGTCAGCCATCATCCGGGCACGTTGCGGCAACAGCTCATCACGGGCATAAGCGGCACGGGTGGCGTCAGAGTTAACGTGCGCCAGCGCCAGCTCGGAAACTTCGTCAGGGTATGCCGTGCGGGACCGTGCCCAGTCCTTGAAGCACGACCGGAAGCCGTGCGGGGTGGCGTCCACCTCCATGCGGCGGCACACGGCGGAAATGCTCATATCAGACAGCGCATTACCACGGGGAGCAGTGAATAGCAGGTTGCTCCCTTCCATGCGGGGTGTACGCTGCAACAGCTCCAGAACGGCATCAGACAGCGGAACACGGTGATCCTTGTGGGCCTTCATGCGGTCAGCCGGTACAGTCCAGACCTTTGCGGCCAGGTCGATCTCATCCCAGGTGGCATGACGCACTTCACCCGACCGGGCGGCGGTCAGTATGACGAACTCCAGGGCACGGGCGGCCATGCCTTCACGCTGGCGCAAATCGACCATAAAGCCGGGCACGTCCTGCCAGGGTAACGCCTTGTGGTGCTTCACCTTGCGGATTTTGGACGGGGTGGGCAGCAGTTGATCCAGGTTATCGGGCCATCGGGCGGGGTTATCGCCTTTGCGGTGGCCTGCAACGGTGGCCCAGCTCAACACGGTTTCAACACGCTGGCGCACTCTGGTGGCGGTTTCGGTTTTGGTTTTCCAGATCGGCTCCAGCAGTGCCAGGATATGCGGCAGCTCTATGGTATCGACCGGCAGCGATCCAATATGCTTGAAGGCGTGGCGCTCCAGGCTGTTGATCCAGTCGGCCCGGTGCTTGACGTTGCGGAACTCATCCTTCCGGGCATCATGGCAACGGTGGGCGGCCTCCTCAAAGGTTATGGCCTTTGCCTGCGCTGCTCGTATGGCGTCCCTCAGGCGCTGGCGCTCTGCAACCGGGTCAACACCTGCGGCGATCCGCTCCCGAAGATCACGGGCCTTTTCACGTGCGCCAGCAAGGGACACATCAGGAAAGGCTCCCAGACCAAAATCACGGCGCTTGTCCCCGACCTTGATACGCAACAGCCACGACCGGGCACCATTGGGCGTTACCTGCATCAGCAGACCGGCAACACCCCCGACCGGATACCGGCCCGGCTCAGTCAATCGGCGCACCTCTGCGGCGCTCAATTCCCGTGCTTTTTTGGGCACTGTTTCGCCTCCCCCATAATTGAAAATCGAACTCTAAAATCAGCCCCACATCCTGCCCCACATAAAACCTTATCATTGGGCGCTATTTCATGCTATTGGATGCGACAATCGGAAGGGCAAAAACGGACATAAGCCATTGAAGGTAAAAGGGAAAAATAATACTGATTGCAACGGCCTGAAACCGGCTAAAGTTCGAAAGAGGGGGACGCCACCTCCACCAACTACCCTTCCCACCCAGACCCAACACTTCCCTAGACACTAGAAACCACGGGCCTTCCGGCCCATAATGGTTCCCAACGGTTCCCAACCGTACCCAGCAAAGCCGGGGTACATTGGGGGTATAATCGGGGGGACATTCGATACCCCCACAAGCGATACCCCCAAACTGATACCCCCAACCCGAATTGAACAGGGGGTGATCCATGCCATTGACTGACCGACAAGTGAAGGCCGCCAAGCCGCAAGAGAAGAAGTACAAACTCGCTGACGAGAAAGGGCTGTATCTTGAGGTGCGACCCAACGGCTCAAAATACTGGCGCATGAAGTACCGATTCCACGGCAAGGAGAAACTGGCCGCCTTCGGTGTGTACCCAGATGTTAGCCTGGCCGCCGCCCGTGAACTCAGAGACTCCGCTCGACAACAGCTCACCCAGGGCATTGACCCCAGCGCAGCCAAGAAGGCACAGAAGCAGGCAGGCCGTACTGCTGCCGAAAACAGCTTTGAGCTGATCGCCCGTGAATGGTTTTCTGTTCGCATGAGCGATAAATCAGAAGGTCATCAAGCCCGGACAATGCGAGCACTGGAAAAGCACCTGTTCGGCTCAATCGGCAACCGCCCCATTTCAGAGATCAGTGCGCTCGACCTGCTGCCGGTACTTCGCAAGATCGAGGACAAGGGCCATGTAGAAACCGCGCATCGAGTGAAGCAGGTAGCCGGGCAGGTATTCAGGTATGGCATTGTGACTGGCCGTTGTGAACGTGACCCCAGCGCCGACCTGAAAGACGCACTCAAACCTGCCAAGAAAAGCCACTTTGCCGCTATCACCGATCCGAAGGAGCTTGGCCGCCTGCTGGTTTCCATTGATGAATACCACGGCACTCCTGCTGTAATCGCTGCCCTGAAGTGTTCAGCCCTTTGGTTCTGCCGCCCCGGAGAGCTTCGCCACGTTCGCTGGGATCAGATCAATTGGGAGGAAAAGCGGATAGAGATCACCGCCGAAAAGACATTCCAGCAACACATTATCCCGCTTGCCAAGCAGAGCATCGAGATACTGGAGAACCTGCAACCGATTACAGGCCGCAGCGAGTACGTATTCCCCAGCGCCCGAGGAGCCAGCCGCCCAATGTCTGATGGAGCTGTTCGCATTGCCTTGCGGGGCATGGGCTACGACCGGGAAACACACACCGCCCACGGCTTCAGAGCCACCGCTCGCACCCTGCTGGATGAAGTGCTGAATTACCGTGTTGAGTGGATCGAACAGCAATTGGCGCATGAGGTGAAGGATGCCAACGGCAGGAGCTACAACCGAACACAGCACTTAGAGCAGCGCCGGAAGATGATGCAACACTGGGCCGATTATCTGGACCAGCTACGCACGGCAGCCAGCACCAGCAACGTAATCAGCGCCAGCTTTGGCAAACAGGCAGGCTGATCCCTTAAATCGAGGGGCCAGCTTTGGCAGCCGATCAGCCTGACGAACAATTACGGCATTACCATTTTCAGTGGGGCCACTGGGGCCACTGGGGCCATTGGGGCCACACCCCTCAAAGCCCCGTATTTACTGGGGTTCCACTGCCATACTGCCCGGCCCCACCGTTGGGGCAGCACTGGGGCCACTGGGGCCATTCGTTCACTGGAAATATTTATGCTTGCATTCATGTGCGCCGGGCATACCATATGTGGGAACGCCAGAAACACTGGATAAGCGAACAGGTATCGAATGGGTTACTACACAGATCTCTTAAACGATGTTCTGGCCGAGACAGAGGACAGCTATCGCTCGTTCCTGCCAACGCACCTGTTCCAGTTGAAGCAGGAAGCAAACGCCGCCGCCCTCGAAATATATCAGGCTATCGACAAGCTCGAGCAAGCCGCTGACGCAGCAAGACGGGCTGGCAATGAGACAGAAGCTGAAGACCTGACACTGAAAGCCGTTGTGCTTGCTTGCGAGCTAACCGGCAAGATTCCCCAGCGAAACACCAAGGCAAGGGCACTCAGCCGAAAATTCGAAGCGGCTTGTTTGCTCCACCTGTTCCGAGACAGGCAGATCAAAAGGATCAACAGCCGCCTATCGGGCAGTGTATCCATTCCATCACTTGCTGTTCAAATTCGCGGCATCAGGGCCGGTAGAGCGAGAAAAAAATCCTCCACCCTGTCGGGGCGCTCATTAAGCGGCCCTGACGAACCCGACCCTGACCCTGATCCAGATCGCCCCTATATCGCCCTTGGTATAGACCACAAAGCCACCACCCCGGCAGGCCCGCCCGTGCCCGTTTCACTTCGACTTTTTTCTCTTTATCGAATTGAAATGAGGTACTGCCATGAAGGCGACCAACCAGATCACCCAGAGCCGTAAGGTTCAGATTCTCAAGCGCCGCGAAGTTGAGGCGATGACCACCCTTTCCCGATCCACAATTTATCGGCTGATGGCTGCCGGTAAGTTTCCGGCCACTATCCGCCTGTCTGCCAATTCTGTTGGCTGGCTCGAGTCGGATGTTGAACGGTGGATTGAGTCAAACAGAACTGACCGTGTGGCCTGAGGGGTGTAGCGATATGAGCAAGAAAGCAACGGC
Source organism: Marinobacterium sp. MBR-111 (assembly GCF_040547585.1). Classification (NCBI taxonomy): domain Bacteria; kingdom Pseudomonadati; phylum Pseudomonadota; class Gammaproteobacteria; order Oceanospirillales; family Oceanospirillaceae; genus Marinobacterium; species Marinobacterium sp. MBR-111. The sequence goes on along the minus strand of NZ_JBEPQA010000010.1, from coordinate 12,559 downwards.
CTGTTGCGAGCAGGCCACCGCCAATCGAGAAGAACGTCAGCATACCATATCCCTGATTGAGACTGCGATATTGGCATTGATTCTGGTTTTCCTGGCTGCAATCGGAGGGTTCTCATCATGAGCGATGGCACTCTGATTAAGCACAATGCGTTGCAGCAGCCGCTACCTTGGAAAGACCAGATCGAAGCCCTGCCGGATAACGCCAAGCTGAACACCGGCAGCACCAATCCGATACTGGCCGCAGAGATGAATCACAATCGCCAGATCAAGGCCGGTTACCGAGAGGTGATTTACTGGCCGCCTGCTGCCGATGCAGGTTACCGGGTGTACCTGACGCAGCGTGAAGCCGATATTCTGCTGGCGCTAGCATCTTGGCAGTGGGTGCCGATCCGCTCACTCAAGGGAGTATCAGATACCCGGAAGCCTGTATCCAATATGCGAGCTTTCGGCCTGATTATCGCAACCGCCCACTTCTCAGGTGACGGTGACTGTTATCGCCTGCTTGGCCGTGTTGACCTGTCACCGCTGCCGTGGGTGTCTGCTGATGCAGTTCAGGTAACAGACCTCCTCCCTGACCGGGAAACTGCACTTGCTGTCGAAGTCGAGCGAGCACGTTCGGCTTTCACCAAGCGGATTGCACTTGCCAAGAAGCGTGCTTCCCACCTTTCACCGCAGCAGATGCATCTACCAGATACCGCTGCCTGATAGGAGAAGCCGGGCCTTCGGGTCCGGCTGCATGGGAGGTTCACATATGGCAGCAACCATCACCAGGCGCAAGAAGCCCGGCAAGGGTAAGTCGAGCCTGTCTATTACGTACAAGGGCCACTTTGCATTGCCAGATGCAGTGCTCAACCATCCAGACTTTATTGGCCTGAGCTATTCAGCAAAGGCTCTACTGCTGGACGTTGGGGCGCAGTACAACGGGCACAACAACGGTGATTTGTGCGCAACAGAATCAGTGCTGAAAGAGCGAGGCTGGAACTCGAACGCCACCCGCACCAAAGCACTGAATGAATTGATCGACGCCGGGCTGTTGGTTCAGACAAAGGTTGGCGGCCTTAATGCTGGTCCGCACCTGTACGCCCTAACATGGCAGCCAATACACGAGTGCGGGGGCAAGCTTGATATGCCGCCGACCAAGGCAGCGTACAGATCATTCAAGGAGGTTGCTTAAATTTCCACTGTACCAATTTCTGGTGCTGGCTATACCAATTACTGGTGCTGTGAACGGAATCACTACACCAGTTTCTGGTGCTGACCACACCAATTTCTGGTGCTGTAAGTGGCATTTTCAGGGGGGGCACTACACCAAAAACTGGTGACCTTTATATATTTACCATAGGGAGGGCATGACAATGGGCACCGTTACCAAGGGCACAAACACATCGACGCCCGATCAGCATACGGCACTCAGCAGCAGATCAACCATCAACGTTGACCCACTGGCCGGGCATCAATGATTCAGAATCGGCAGCATGTTTGGGTATGACCAGATCATTACCCGGCTGCTGCCAAACCTTCCGGGTATGCTGGCGCTGGATCACTGGCTGACAGCTCCAACCAGACTTAGAATATCCGCCAACCATCCAGCGAACAGGAGCGGCCTCAATGCGAGATAACGCGGATCAGTGTGTGGCATCACGGAACAAGCAGCTCGACATTGAGGTCGTTATCAAGATCAATGGGCGTGAACAGACCGCTCTGAAGGGCCGAGAGACTGCCGGTATCCTTGCCCGACTGCTGGGCCTGAAGTGGAGAACGGTACAGAAGCGCAGGCAGCGAGGTAGCGACTGGCGTACAGCACTCGACCCGAAGCTGAAGCGAGCACCAGCGCCTGATCTGTAACTGACTCCGATCTGGAACCAGCTCCAGCATGGAACCCGCTTGATAGCCTGAAGGTAGTCCCGATTCAGGACCAGCTTCAAGGGGGCTGCAAATCACCGCCCCCTTGACCGGCACCAGTCAATCCGATAACTTGCAGATTCGAGGCGTCGAAACCTCTATACAACCGGACTGATCCAACCCCGTAAGCGTTGGTTTTTTTGTGCCTGAAATCCGCCAGACCAAGGCGCAAGCCCGTTAAGTCGGGAGGGCAGTGAATACAATACCCTTCGGGGGAATAAGCTCGCGGTTGTTGTAGCCGTTTCGAACCTCCCGGCACCCATACGGTTTATGGGTACTTCGAAGAAATTACAACGGAGGCATCATGCCAACACTTCACCGCACGCGTACTCTGAAACGCTTCAACGCCGTTTCTACCCTGAACCCGATCAACCGCCTTACCGTGACTGCTTTCAGCCTGAGAGAGGCCCGTGGGCTGCTTCCTGCTGCCGCTGTTGTCGTAGGCTGGGCACCAGCTCGGGAGGTTCGGGCATGAGCGAGAGCACTTTCACATACCGCACGGCTGCCAATCTGGACATTATCGCTATCGGTCTTGAGCAGATGAACCTGTTTGTACAACTGGCATCCCGTGCTGGGGAGTTGACCGAGAAGCAGCAATCAATTCTGCTGGCTGACCTTCAGGGCCGGATTGAGGAAATGGAACAAGCTTGTTTTGAGATCAAGAAGGAGGTTGAGGCATGAGCAGCGCACTGAACACCCAGGCATTTATCAAGCCGGGCACGCCGATCCTGAAGTTTAACAATCGCAAACAGTTGCCCATTCATCGGCTGCCGTTCGTTGGCCCTGCTGCTGATGGCGTTGGTCTATCGTTCTGGAAGGTGCCGAAGACTGGCGGCTACACTGGCGGCTGTATGACCGGCACGGCACTGGGCCGCATTTACCTGAAGAACCTCAGAGAGCACGGCGCTATCCGTGGTGGTGCGCTGGCGCACATAGTAACCGGCATGTTGGAGCAGCATAGTCTGAAGCCGACCGAAATGGGCTCACTCCACGGGCAGATAGTCGGATTTATGGAAGCACTGGAGCCGTGGCTGGCAATCGGTGCGCGTAATGCTGGCGCCTCACTGGATACCCTACGTCATGCCGATCTGCTGGCTGAAGCCAACAACGGGCTGAATCTGGATGAGGCCGCATACTTGGCCTCGCAGCCTGACGAAGTGGACTGCGCGTAATACACCGCCCAGGAGGGCTGCCGATGGTGGCCCTTGCCTGAACCTTGCCAGCGTTGGCCCTTTGCTGGCCCTACCCTTGGCCCTGAATCAGCCGCAGCGCCAGCAGGAGCGCCGTTTTCAGTTGGCCCCATCGTTGGCCTTACCGCATACACGAAAGCCCGCCACAGGGCTTAGAGTGGCCTGCTGATCTTGATCACACTTCAAATGCGACCAAGCCGGTAATGGCTGGTTTTCAAATCTGACCATTGCTTACCGAGCTGGCACTTCAGGTTCTGGCGGCTGGTCTGGGGTGCCCTGTTTCGGGGCCTCCTTCTCTACCGGTTGCCGGTCCTCATCCTGAAGCATGAGCGTTAAGCACCGCACACCGCCCTGCCGTTCCTGCTGCTTGCCTTCCGGCTTTTCTGTTGGCTTGCTCATTCCGTTTACCCATTCTGGATTTCAAATCTGATTATGCCGTAAGCCGACACCTCGCCCCGACACAGAAGCCGACACCTGAACAGCAGCAAAGCCGACACACCCGGCACCCGGCCAAAGCCTGACCTGCTATTGCTCATCCTGTCGCATTGCCGCACCCTTACAGGATCATACCGCGCAATCAGGGAGCGATCATGGCAACACCCAACAGGAAGCCGCCAAGCAGCCTTTGGCAGAGACTCAAGGCAAAGCTGAAGCCCAGCACACAAAGCGCCAGCAACGGCACACCACAGCCGGAATCAACCACCTTGCCGGTCATGGATACCTTCGAGCCGGACACCTGCCGAATGATGGAGATTCGATACACCAGCAAGGATGAAGACTTCACCTCGCCCGAGCTGCTATCACTCGCTCAGGTCAGGTCGAAACGGCGCTTAGAGAAGAGATCTTGGTTCACAAGGGTCTTGGAATACTTGCGCCAATAAATACCGGCATCACGGTAGTTTGAGACACCGTGTCACAAACCTGCTGGCGCTGCTGAACTGGATAATTCTGCTCAATTTATATGCCTAAATACTTGATCCCAGCCTGTCGGAGACATTCTCTGTAAAGCTCACGTGAATTAAAAAGTAAGGTATACCCAATGGCATTATCTGGCGCTATAGATGGCGACATTCGACACGCGGAAAGCACCCGCGCACGCGGTCCCGCATTCACACAAACCACCAACGAGCAGGGCAATAAATCATTCACTGGCTACCAGCGACCGACCAGCACACCCAAGCCGCAGGCGAACAGCACACCGGGCAGCCAAGGCATTGACGCCGGTCTCAATCAACCATCACAGCAATCACCGGCGAGGCCGGTCACTCGCATCAATGAAACCGTGAACGCCCAGGGCAACCGCAGTTTCTCGGGTAACACGGCCAGACCGAGCGGCATCACTGCTGGCCTTTCACCGGCAGTAGGTGGCGCACTGACCACCGAAACCAATCGGCTGAAGGGGCAGACACAGCAACCGCCAGTCACCGCCACCGGTGCGCTGAACGTGGTGCGTGAGACAGGAGGCATAGACTCGGGATTGACCTCAGCAACCGGAACGACACCGATCAATCAGGCACCCGCTCGGGACAAAGGATCGTTTGCCGGTAACGTGCTTCGATCGCTTCACCTAGACAAGATTGCAGACCTGACGCCGGGGTATTTGCAGGATGCCAAGCAGCTTGCGAACGATGGGAACTACTCGCAGGCAGCAGGCCGAGCGGTATCAGGCGTTGCTGGCCCACTGATTCTGGATGCTGTCGACATACCCGTTGGCTTCACAAAGACTGTTGGTGGCGGCCTGCTGGACTTCGGTAAGGGGCTTTTGGGTATCGAGAACCAGCCAGCCACAACCCCAGATCAGAAGCCAAGCACCGCAGCGACCGGAAAGAAGCAGCCTACCACTGGCGCAGGAGTCACGGAACAACCGAACACCCCGGAACCTGACAAGTCTGTAATCGGAGAGGATGGCATCACCCGTGGCCTGAACGACCAAGGCAACCGCTCATTCTCAGGCAGCAACATTGCCGAGTTCACACCGAACGACACGACCCGCACACAGGATATGAGCGGCCCCGGCAAGGTGGTCAATGCCGCATTCGAGCGAGCCATTGCAGCCGGTGACTACGAAACCGCATTGCAGATGGTGAACCGCAGTGACGCCAGTCAGATGACCCGGCTCGGGCAGTTGCAGGGCAATATCCGCAGCCGCCGTGAACAGGAGCTGGCCGCAAGCAGGGCCGGTGGCGGCATAGATCAAGGCCTTCAGCAGACAGCGCAGAAGATGCTTGATCGTGCCGAGTATCTGGCCCAGAACAACAGCAGTAAGGCTGCCGCACGCTTGTCAGCAGAGGCCCGTGCTTTGATGGGTATGGGTGGCGGTACAGGTGGAAGAGGCGGCAACGTGCCAGTATCCCCGCTCACAGAAGGCATTGATACTGCCGCAAGTCTCGCCCAGCAGCAGGCGCAGGCCGACACCGCCAGTATGACCGCCGAACAAATGCGTACCGCACAGCAACAACAGCAGGAGTTGCAGGGCATATTGCAGGGCTTGAATGATCCGACCCTTCAGCCACAGCAGCGCCAATCACTGTTGCAGCGTTACCAGGCAATCGAAGGCGGCAAGAACTATGTCGAGACTCAGAGCGTTGTTGGTTACGACCGTGAAGGTTCGCCCTTGCTGGCTACGATCAAGGTTGATCCGGTCACTGGTCAAACGCTTGGCGGCATCGACTCCAACATGCCGACCTATGGGCAGGCGCTCATGGCCGCACAGGCGAAGGTGGAAGCCGATCCCAAGAGCAAGCCGATGGTTGATGCGATCCTGATGCAACAGTATGGCATGGGCCTGCCAGCCACCAAGTAACAGGGATGACCAGAGCAAAAGGACTTGCTCCACCTGTCGGATAGTTCCGCGTAGCCGGAACCTTTGTTCCGTGAATCTGGAACTTTCACCAGCCAATCAACCAACGATCAGCCAGAGAATCAGTCGGTAACGATCACGAATCATCAGTTGCATTGCATCATGCCACCAATGTTCTGACAGACCCTGCCATCCTGTCTGATATGAGTGGGGCCGCCGCCATGATTGTAGCGCCTGCCTCGGTTATCCCAGCACCCGCCTGCGTCGCAATTTGTAATGACACTCGGGGGTGGTGGCGTACGCAGAGGCTCAGGTTTAGGGCCGCCTCTACACCACGCAAGCCGCTCAAGTTGACGCGAAGACATGTCCGCCATTCGGTTTGATCTTCGCTCTAATTCAGCACAAGCCTTTTCCATGCCCTTTGGAACAGTGCTCACCACAGGCTGCTCTTGTTGCTTACGGCGCTCAATAGCTGCGTTTCTTCTCTGTTCCAAAACAGCCTTCTTACGCTCCTCCTCGGCCTTTAACGCAGCATACCTGTCCCTGTCGGAATCCAGGTTGGCCGTATTGGCTCGGGTTTCTCTACGCTTTTCAGCATCAACACCACATGGTGTTCTGGAGAACATCTTGCTCCCAGTTTCTGGGTTCGTACACGTGTAATATGAGCCAGCGAATGCTGGTGCCGAACAGATCAAAAGAAGAAGCGAAACGACAAACTTACGCATACGGATCACGGAGCCCTCCTTGGTTTTTTGATGAACAAACAGTATAGCCAATAAAACAGCATGGTCACGATCCATGACCCTATGTTGCAAAGTCAAAATGCAAGAAGTCCCGCATGGCTGTATTCCAATGGAGTAACCGATACCCCTCCCAGTAACAGACAATAACGCCACCACCAGTACGCAACGGCAAAACTACCGAATCGGTACTTTTGAGCAGCAGTCCACTACAGGAAAATGGCAGTGATCCATTGACCTGATTTTTCAGGTGAACCCTTTAAAACAATCACTTGCATGATTTTTCAGGTGAATGGCTGAGCCGGTTTTTCAGCTAAGTGATTGGCCCGAAATATCGGGTGAGCGACCCGCACAGATTTGGAATCCGGATGGGTTTGCTCAGATTTGAGCAGCCCCAAGGCCAGCGCAGATTCAGCGCCAGCTTAATACTCTAACGAGGGTACTGGAGCACCCCAACCAAGGTATGAGGTTCCCGTTTTCGGGAACTTCTCTACCCGTTTTCGGGAACTCCTCTGCCTATATTCCGATCAAGGCCACCAGATAACGTAAACGGTCCATTACCTCAGGCTGAATGACCGATACCAGAATCCCGGCAACACACCAACCAACACGCCAGAGGCCAAGTGTTTACGGGACCAAGAGTGGAACAGCAACACACCTTCCAGCACACCAGCAACACACCCACCGACACACCAAACGACACGCTGAAGGCCAAGTATATACAAGGTCTGGAACGAATCAGTGACACACCTATCGACACACCAACGGCACACCGCTGCCCTGCCACCACTGCTGATTATCCAGCAGTGCCCTTTCCCTAAACCTGAGTAAAAGCCCGGAACCAACTCCCGCCGATGGCGGAAGTTAATCAGAGCACAGGCAACATCCACCAATGGTGGAAGTTAAGAAGCCGACCAACTTCCTTCACCGCAGGGAGTTACCAAATGCCCAACCCCCAACGGGGGACGGTATCAGGCCATCATTCAACCAGAGATCAACTCCCCCCAATGGGGGAAGTTACCAGAAGGTCACTAGAGCGCCGATCTGTTACGGGTATGCTGGCGCATGGATCAAAGGCGAACGCAGCGCACAGGGCCAGATTGAAAGGCTCGCACCGAACACCACGGCCATACCTGCCATGAACAGAACCAAGCATTGCAGGCGACCAGCACATTGATAGAAAAAAATCATGGGCACGGCTTTTGCTTACTTATGGATTGTTGCGGTATCAGTTGCAGTACTGACAAGCCCTGTGGCGCATATCAAAAACCATGCCTGATATTAGGTTGCAGAAATCACCATTGTTATCTGCTATCAACCTGCAATGCGCTGGCGCTGGATCGTACCTGCTGGCGCACCGTTAACCTCCGGAGCTGTTGACCGTCCCGTAATGGCTGCTGGTAGCTGAATTCCGCTATCGCCCTGCTGGCGCTGGATACGGTGAAACACCGTGTTCAGAGATTCTACCGGCTATCCGGTAGTTTCCTGCTGGCACGACACCAGACCTCGAAGGAGGTAACGAAACGTTACACCCTACCGGCAGCTTGACCGGCTCCAAACATGATCGAGGGGTGAACGAATCGGGCACCCTGCTGACAGCGCACACGGGAAACTATGCAGATTTGCACAGTTGAGCACAGACTGACCGGGGTAAGTCCTGACCCCCTGATTCAAGGGGGCAGGTGTTAACTGCCACCAACAGGCCAGCGCCAGCTATCGAATAGCAGTGGCCCCAGTGGCCCCAGTACCGAAACCAGACTGGGGCCACCTTCCTGAATCCTGAATGCCAGCAATGACGGGGGCTACAGAGTACCGGCCCCAGTGGCCCCACCGGCCCCAGCGAAAACGATAAGGGGTGAAAGTACGAATATAGGTTCGAACAAGTTTGGTACGAATTGGAGTTCGTACCGACCGGCACAGCGAGCAAGGTTCGCAATGAGGTTCGCGGCTTCAGGTTCGCAGTAGAATGCAAACCAACCGGGCAAGGTACGCACCAAGGTACGCAGGGAAGTGCGCACAAAACTGGTACGCATTTAGGTGCGTACTGGCCAGTTAACAGTTGAAGTTAACACCGGAGTTAACAGGCTCACGCGCATGAAGGAAACACTGTTGCCAGTGAAGGAAACATCCCTACGCGCACGGGCTACCATAGTGACGAATTTACCCTTACTACTGTGAAGGGGAAACACCCCCAGGCGCACGGGCTGCCATGCTCGGATATATTTCCGACCCACTGATACAGCGGGTAGTGACAGAGGGTCGCCAGCAAGTTGCCAAACAGGTTTCCACGGAATCGGTATCCAGACTGGTATCCACGGAAACCAGTAGTAACGCAACACCGTTGCACCCAAACGCAACAGGGCCACGCGCAAGACGATCAGGCCGCTACAGGTGCAACCGCTTCAGGAAGCGCTCGAATACGCCGGGCTGGTTAATGTCTGGCTGACTGGCTTCACAGGTATTGGTGGCCGGTAAGCGTGTTGTGTACCCATTGCCGGGGCTTGTCCTCATCGACAGTACCGCACTGCTGACAAGGCGAACCATTATCCAGCCGCTCAGGCTCAGGTTGGGCCTTCAGGTAACAGACTGCCGGGGGTAACTCGAAGTGATCCGCAGGGTTGGCCTTTGGTATGGCAACGTGAGAGGGTAACGGCAGGTACACATTGCCATGATCACCAACCCACTGGGGTGCGAGCGCCGACAACAGCCGATCTGCAATCAGGGCTTTCCCATGCCACAGGATTTCCAGTTGTTGGCTGGCTTCATGGCCGGGTATGCTTTGGGCGTGTAGACGTTCGTTAAGCGCCTTCTGCTGCCGATTCAGTTCAACCCACCGGCGCAGATCATCAATGCGCTGATCGTTCAGCCTGGCTGTTGCGAGTTCTCTTCCTTGAGCTGCCACTGAGCAACCTCCCTGTTATCGTTTGTCATGGTGCCGGAGGCTTCAGGCTTCTGAGCCTGGCCCCTGAATCCCTCGACGCCTTCACTGAAGAAGATAGTCTCTCTATCTCCGCCAGGAGTTCCGGCGAAAACTCGCGGTCTGCCCCGGTCAAATCCATGTCCAGCGGTGATTCTTTCTTCCACCCAAGTCTTTTGAGCCTATCGACTGTTTCCTGGTCCGCATCGAAGTGCGCCATTGGTGATTTCATCCTTGCTTGTGGTTTTGATACCCGATTATCTACTGGCCAGAAAAATACTTCACCCTTGCAAATTGGGGGTACAAATGGGGGTATATTGAAATAACGAAAGAAGTAATATCCTTTATTATCTGATGGTTGCATGACCTTTTCGTTAGACGCCACCCCAAATTGCAAAAGTTAAAAGCCTGTTTTTACAGGCTTTTTTCGTTTTCGGGCTTCACAATATCCCAGAAGTGTCGAAAAAGTGTCGAAAGTCCTTACAGCTAGCTAAACTTGATGCTTCTTTTCAATGGATGATGGAGCCGCCAAAAGGATGAAAAAAGAACTACTGCAACTCAGTACATACACAGATGTACTGGTATGTATTGGAGTTATGTTAACCCTTCTATTCCTAGTCAGAATTACCCCCTTAATAGGAATATCCGCTCTTATAGGTATGTTCCTACTCCTGATAGGGTTGGCTACTTTTAGTAGCGTTAGATTCTTCAAAAGCGATAGCAAGTTCGAGGCTCTCTACTTCTATGTAGTTTCTCTTGGCTTCATGATTACGATGTTTGCTGTCATCTACAAATCCTTCAATATCTGTTGTGATCTCAACGGCGAGGTTCTGGATACCGGCTGGTACGATGCCTTCTATTTCAGCGTAGTAACTTGGACAACGCTTGGTTACGGAGACTTCAAACCAACTAATGACTTGAAGATTTTCGCTATGGCAGAGGCCTTAATGGGGCAAATTTTCATGGCGTTGTTAGCAGGTAAAGTCATGTTCTGGCTTCAGAAACTAGATAAGGGCGAAAAGGAAACCGCATCCTGAAGGTGATCAGGTGACAGGTGTGCATACCGCATTGTGACTGTTACGGCGGAGTGTCCGAGGATCTTCTGAAGTGTCAGGATGTTACCGCCGTTCATCATGAAGTGACTGGCAAACGTATGCCGTAGCACATGAGCTGCCTGGCCCTTGGGTAGCTCTATCGTCGTCTTTTCCAATGCCCTGCGGAATGCACCGATTGAACTGGTGAAAGGTCCGTATGTTTTCCAATGCTGTATTAACCGCTGTTCCAGTTCCTGGGAGATAGGCACGGTCCTAACCTTGCCGTTTTTCGTGTTACTAAAAGTCACTGCCCTATTCCGTACAGATGACGGTTTCAGGTTCTCGGCTTCTGACCATCTTGCCCCGGTTGCCAAACACACCAGTACAATCAGCTCCAGGTGAGGGTTCGCCCCTGCCGATCGGGAGCGGATAACGTCGAGCAACTCCTGTATCTGATCCTGTGTTAACCAGGATAATTCTATCTGCTGCAACTTGAGCGGTTTCACCTTGGCCAAAGGGTTTTCGTATTTCACCTGGTCCAGTGCATAGAGTTCGTTATACACCGCACGGATATACGTCAGCTCATTGTTCAGTGTCTTATCGGTAATCCCTGACTCAGAACGCTTGCGACGATCTTTCATGTACGCTGTCGGTGTCAGCTTGATTGCTGCCGGGTTCTTGAGGCGAGCCGCCATATTCATAAGCGCAGTCTTCCTGCGCACACCATCGCGCAGGGTGTGTTCATGAAAACCATACCAAAGCGTATTCAATTAGCTCAGTTTTGTAGCTTTCCTTGGTCAAGTCCGCCCACTACAGGCATCAAAGTGCGTGCCCCCACAAACCTTGAGCGTAGGGGAAGAGGTATGTGGGCTACGCCGCTTTGAATACGGGGCAGCCCCCTCAGAAAAGCCCCCATGTTTTGACATAGATCATTATTTAAATGTCTGCACGGACAATATAAGAGTTTTTCCTATATACCCGCTCATATCACACCCCTATTATACCCCTGAGGTTCACAAGGTGTGACCAAGACGACAGGAGTTCGTACCTCATCGCCTGCTTCGGGACTGAAGCAGCGACTGACAGGGAAGTCAGTGACAGGGCCCGCCGCAGGGAGAGCGCCGGGCCCTTTCTTTTGCCCGACGCGCTTACCGTTCCGGCTGTTGTTTGTAGCAGGTCCCGCTAAACCGGACACCACCTCATTCGTTTGATGCCAGCTCCGCCCGCTACTCCCAGGTAGATTTCATTTTCAATCCCAGATATGGGTGGCTGCGATTATGGTCCTCGATCCATTTCGGCAACCTGGTCATAACAGTCGCAGCACCAGGAAGAACTTTCAGATACACATGGTCCAGTTTAAACGCCTCACGAAGGCCTAGTACATGCCATTACTTTGAGGACTTCAAACGGGTGAAGCACTCGCTTCTGACTGAACGAAGCGGTACTCCCCCCCGACATTTAATCTAGTCGGCTTCTAGTGATATCGTTGGTTGCTGAGTCTGTTTTCTGCTTTCAGAACGCAGATGCAAACTCCAGCGGAGTTTGGTAGCCCAGTGATGAGTACGGTCTTGGTTCATTGTAATCAATTCGCCACTCACTGATTAGCTTTCAGGTATGTGCAGTCCCCCGAACCAATGCTTGCTCAAGCATTCATCCCTGAATTTGCCATTGAAGCTCTCGATATACCCGTTTTACACCAGCTTTTCAGGCTATATAAGCTTCAGTTTCACCTTATTCTCATAGACCCATTGCTCCAGTGCTTTGCCAGTAAATTCAGGTCTCGGGTCCGTTCTGACAGCGGTCGGATAGCCTCTGAAGCCGCTATAGCATCGGGCGACCTTCAGACCTGCTCGCCTAAGGAAGCTGCGAATAAGTCCGCCGCATGGGATAATGCCCGCTGCACACGATTGAGGACGCACCGATGGATCAGCAACTTACATTTGCCGACAGCGAGTTCAGCAACAAGCGCCGTCAGA